>DAOVYR010000078.1 GCA_030635525.1 Candidatus Nanohalarchaeota archaeon
TATCTTTCAGACACCAACTACACAAAAAAAATAGCAAAAAATCATATCGGCTCAGACATAATAATCCTCAACTGCCTCTACCTGAAATGGGATGACTCAAAAGCAAACGGGTATTCACAAAAACACATGGACGTAGAAGATGCAAAAAAATTCATAAGAGACATCAACCCCGAACTTGCCATCATCCAGCACTTCGGCATGGGCATAATAAAACATGGCCCATGGAAAGTTGCAGAGGACATCCAGAACTCTACAGGAATCAAAACAGTTGCCGCACGAGACAACCAGATAATCAAGATCGGGTCCAGAACAAATTCTCTCAAAGCATGGACAAAAAAAAGATAAGCTACCTGCTCATCTTCTCATACCGCGCATCCATCGCTTTTTTTACCCTATCTTTGGCAATAATCAAACCAGCATCCCGAGGAGTAATACATTTCTCTTTAGCAGTTTCAAGCATCATTTTTGCATTCGCTGTGATTTTTTCCTCAATCATCTTAAATGCTTTATCCTTGTCACCGCCGATGTGCTCTACATAAGATGATATCACACCGCCTGAATTGCACACAAAATCAGGAATGACAAGTATCCCCTCATTGTGAAGCACTTTTTCCATCTCTCCAGTCATAGGTATATTTGCAGCTTCAGCAACAATTTTTGCTTTTATATCGCCGATGTTTTTGCACGTTATAACATCCGGCCTTGCACCAGGCACAAGCACATCAACATCAAGTTCAAACAACTCAGACTGCCTGATTTTCTTTGCATCCTCATAATTGCCCACAGCACGCGTATTATTCTTAACTTCAATCAATTTAGGCACATCAATCCCCGCCGGATTATATATCCCGCCTTTTGAATCAGACACAGCAACAATCTTTGCACCTTTCTCATGCAGGTATTTTGCTGTGAACTGCCCGACATTCCCAAAACCTTCAATTGCAACCGTCACATCATTTACATCCATATTCCGATGATCAAGAGCAACAAGAATCGAATGAAAGACACCAAAACCCGTAGAGCCAAGCTCGTGGGGAAGCCCCTGCATATCAAGAGGCTTGCCGGTACATGCTTTAAGGGACCCGTTTGCATTCGCAAATGTCTTCATCTCACCCTCACCCATATTCATATCAGGCGCAGCAATATACTGTTCCGGAATCTCCTGCTTTAGCGCCCTTGAAAACGTAGCAACAATCTCCTGCTTATTCACGGCCTTGGGGTCAGCAATGATGCCTGATTTCCCTCCACCGAATGGAAGGTCCGCAAGCGCACACTTCCATGTCATTGCACGTGCAAGGCGCGCAACTTCTTCAATAGTCACATCAGGCTCAAGCCTGATTCCCCCCTTTGCCGGTCCAAGAGCAGTATTGTCAATCACACTGAATCCTTTCATACCTGTTTTCGCATCATATACCATCACAATTTTCTCAGGTCCCCATTCATCATATTCAACCATAGAATCACCATTTACACTTATATAACTCAGCAAATAGAACAGAAATCATTATTAACTTTACGGAAACGATTAGCAAAAACCGAAAGATATATAAAGTTTTTGGACAGTATATAGCTGTGTTACCATGTGAAGGTAATATGTATCACTTTTGAATGTTTACAACCCCTCCTCTCTTCCCAAAGAGAATGATATGCATTCTGGGGCAGTTCGCTGCCCTATCTGCATATCAGCAACAAATGATTTCTAATGTCCTGATTTTACACAAGTCAGGCAAATCTTTATTAAAATACAAATAGACATATTTCCTGAAAAACAATTTCAGGTGATACAATACCTTCTTTGAAATACGATGCAGTCATTATAGGTGCCGGCATATCCGGCCTCCTCTCAGCACTTGTACTTGCAAAAGAAAGAAAGAATGTGCTTATTCTTGAAAAGTCCAGTGTAATCGGCGGGAACTGCAGGTCCTACCTTGTAGACGGTTTTCAGGTAGATACAGGGGCGCATGCAATCACCAGCCTTAAAAAAGGACCACTTGTAACCCTTATGGACAAATATTTTGACATTATCCCAAAATTCATACCCCACGGTCATTACTATGTCAGGGACGGAAAAAAACTGCAAATATTTCCATACACGCTGCAGGGATTTGCAAGATTCGGCATCATCTCAAAAAAAGACAGGCTTCTTCTCGCGCATGCCCTTTTAGATGCTGCGAAAAATCACACAACCCAGAAGAAGAGTCTCGATATGAGTGTCTATGATTTCATTAAAAGTTACAAACTATCTTCAAAATCCATAAGTTTTATTGACACATTTTGCTACTTCCTTTCAGGAAAATCAATGCACGAAACACCGGTATGGAGAATTCTCTCAGGCGGTGGCACCACTGACGAGTTAACCCGCGGCATGAAAAATAAAATCTCTGGCATAGTGGGCATCGTAAGAAACACAACCTATCTAAATCAGGGCTATCCCCTGGGCGGCATCAAAAGCATAACAAGTGCAATCCTTGCATCATTCCCGGAGAACAGGGTAACTATTCGCACAAATGAAAATGTCACAAAAATAAAAAAGAACAAAAACACATTCATAACTGCTACACAAAACCACAAGTACAAATCAGGCACAATCATCTACTCAGCTGAAATCAAAAGCCTTCCAAAAATCCTTGAAAATAAGATACCAAAAAGCTTCGAAGACAAGCTCTCAACACTAAAGCAAACACGCTCCCTGACATTATGGCTGGGACTGAAAAGAAAAAGAGATGAGTTCAACTATACTGGTTCTGAAGTACTATTCAAGGCAGAAACGCCATTCTGGGCTATGCCAATATCAAACTACGACCCGCAGCTTGCACCTGAAGGCATGCAGCTTATCGGATTCACCACCATAATAATTGGCAGCAAAACACAAAAAGAGCAAAAACAACTGCTCTTAAACACAATAAAAAAAATATTCCCGCACATAGAAAAAGACATAATCATGCAGCATGTACAGGTAACAGTTCCTGAAAAAGCATCGATAACAGTCGGCGCAATATTCCCCGGGCCAAAAGGCCCCATAAGCGGGCTCTACCTTGCAGGAACAGACACAGACAAAAGAAGCATGGGCATCACAAGAGCCGCGCACTCGGTTCTTGAAATGATTGATCTGATGAAAAAAGATAAAGTTATTTGAATACAGAACCTAAAGAACATATCCGCCGGTATCTTCCACCATACCGATTCCGTTGCCCACATCTTTGAGGTCAATCTCCTTTCCATCTATGTTCAGGCTGAAATCTATGACCTCGACAAGATATTCAATGTAGGTGAAATTACTCAACTTCCTGAATGTAAACACTTCATAGCCGTAACTTTTCATACATATAAAAAGATTATTTTTATTGCCTGTAACAACCCATCGCGTACAACCATCAGCACAGGGAAAAGCATAGACATCTACATCAGCATAGTGATAGTTCTTCTTTGATATTGAGTCATAAAAATCGAAAGACGGGTCTATCCTGTATTCCAGTCCCATAAGTTCCAGGTTAGGAATGAAATATGTCAGTATCGAATTGTTTTTAAACACAATCCGCCCCCATCTCCACGGTATAAACGGACCTACAACCACCACTTTTTGAACGTAGCATTTACCTGAGAACTCTTTTCCAAATAATTTGCCTTCAAAATCAAAATAGAGATTCACAAGTTCATAGCCAAAAAACGCTTTATAATTCTCAGAAATTTCGAATTTCAGTGCCTGATCCTCCGGCTCTGTAATCTTCAGGCTGCAAATCTCTTTGTCATTTTTTAAAATGTTCAGGTTATACTTTGGAAAACTTCCGCTAAAACAAGCAAATATTGACTTATTCTTCACATCTATCGAATTTTTTGATATTTTTATTGTGCTCTGGTCATCAATTATACTCTTTTGCTCCTCATCATATGCCCAGCTTACCACATAGCCGCTACGTTTATCTGTGCTTAGTCTTTTGTTTACAAGGTATTTGCCGTTGATTACCATGTCCCCTGCACTCCTTCCGAACATGAAAAGAAGTTGGGTTTTCGAGCCAGTGTCTGAAGTGAACTTCATGAACCAATATTCTTTGCCAAATATAGGCAACTCATCAAACGAAAAAAATATATCATCAACCACCTTGCTTTTCTCCTTTTTAAGAAAAAGCCTTTTTATATTATCGTAACGACCCTTGATATTTTCAATGCGCTGGCCAATAACTTTTCTCTCGTTCTCAGGCAGTCTGCTGATATATTTCTGCGTCTCTTTCACAGATTCAACTAATCCTGTGGATTTTTCAAAGATGCTTCTTGTGACACTTTGCTTAATCTGTTTATACTTTTTAATCTCTTTTTTATACGAGGGCATTCTTAGCACCGGAAATTATCAGATATATCCCTAAAAGAATCACTATTGAACTCAAACAGGCATATTTCCTTTCATGTTCTTGAACATTTCCTTGAAAGGTCCCCTCTTAAATGCCTTTCCTCCCTTGAACTTCTTCATCATCTTACTTACCTGCTTGTAGTTTTTCATAAGCTCCTTAACCTCAGTCGCCTCAACACCTGCACCTTTTGCCACCCTTTCAATGCGCTGTGAATCTATCAATCCCGGATCCTTCTTCTCTTTTGCAGTCATTGAATCCATTATTATCTTCCACTTATCCATCTTACCCTGCTGCTCATTCAACAGATGTTTCGGTATCTTGACACCGCCCATGGGAATCATGTCCATTATCTTCTGCATAGACCCCATCTTTTTCATGCCCTCTATCTGATCATAGAAGGTATCAAGATTGAAATCGCCACTCATCATCTCCTGCGCCTTTTCAGGAGACATGACTTCTTTTGCTTTTTCCAAAAGCCCCTCAAGGTCGCCCATGCCAAGAAGCCGCGACACAAATTTCACAGGATCATATATCTCAAAATCTTCTGTCTTTTCACCGGTCCCGATGAACTTCGTAGTAACCCCTGCAGCATAACACGCAGAAAGGGCGCCTCCACCTTTTGCACTTGAATCCATCTTGGTTATGACGACACCTGTAAGCCCCACAAGCTCATTGAACTCTTTTGCCTGCGTCCCCGCAGCCTGTCCTATGTCGCCTGAGAGGACGAGGAGTTTTTCGTCTGGGTTCAATATCTTGTCTATTTCCACAAGCTCATCGCGCAGCTCATCATCGAGAGCAGAACGTCCTGCAGAATCAACAATAATAATTTCCTTATCTTTCAGTACCTCAAGCCCGTTTCTGACTATTTTTACCGGATCCTTCTCACTTGGCTCCCCGTAAACTTCAACATTGATTTTCTCTGAAAGCTGCTTAAGCTGCTCAAATGCAGCAGGCCTCCACACGTCGCATGATATCATCCCGCATGAAAGTCCTTTTTTTGTGAAATATTTCGCAAGCTTAGATGTTGTAGTTGTCTTCCCGGAACCGTAGAGGCCGAGGAGGAGTATTTTTTGTTTTGCAAGCGTAATATCCGGCTTTTTCTCACCAAGAAACCTCACAAGCTCCTTATAGACAATGTCTATGATATGCTCTCTCCTCGTCAGCCCTTTCGGTATCTTCTCATCAAGGGCTTTTTCTTTTATGTTTTTCGAGAGTTCAAAGACGAGTTTCACGTTTACGTCTGAGGCGATGAGAGTGCGCTGGATGTCTTTTACCAGTTCGTCCACTGCCTTTTTGTCGGCAACGCCGATGCGCGCGAACTTGTTGAGCGCATCCTTTATCTTGTTGAACATAAAACCTCTTTTCATTTGCAATTTTAAAAA
>DAOVYR010000087.1 GCA_030635525.1 Candidatus Nanohalarchaeota archaeon
TAGTACTAAAATAAATTACCTATTTGGACAATCTGGCGGAAAACTAGGGATGGGCTGGGACGAAGAATATATGAGCGGTAAACTGCAAGATAACGGTACAACTGTCGGAGAACTCGAATACATGGTTCTTTCATTGGAAAATGAACTTAAGGATCCATACTCTGAATTTCATAAATTAGCATTTAATTCATTACCCAAAGATACCTTTAATGATGAAACATGGGGGTACATTGAAGATAAGGGAGAACTGGTGAGTGTTTTCGGATGTAATCTCACTGAAATACCTCTATGCGAAGATATATGGAATATGTATAATAACAGCGAAAGAATAATCAGTCTTCGATATCGTCAATCTTTAATCGGTGTACATCCAAAAATAAAGAATGAAATGCCAAAAAACTTTTATATCAGGAAGGTTGCGTAACAGGAGAAATCTTGCGCTCAGACAGAATCACAAAAGGGACATAAGGCGCATTGCAAACAAATACTAATATTAACTTCTAATTACAAATATTAGTTTGCATTTTATGATGCGCATGAAAGGGAGAAAAAAGGGGACGAGGATACTATGGCCATTATTGAGGAGAAATTTTTGAGGGTGGAGAAATCACAGACTGAAGTGGTTAAGGCCAGGTATTCTGTTATTCATGGCGATGATGAGGGACCGAGGATCTTTGTGATTGCAGGGGTTCACGGTCACGAGCTTACAGGGATTGAGGTTATAAGGAGGCTTAAGCCGTATCTTGAAAAGATGAATGTCCACGGGAGAATTACGCTTCTTCCGGTGGCTAATCCTGTTGCTTTTTCTACAAGGCAGAGAGGGACCATATATGATAACAAGGACCTGAACCGGTGTTTTCCGGGTGATAAGTCCGGGAGCTTTACAGATAAGCTTGCTTATGAGATTTTTAATGAGATTGTGGTCGATAATGATTATGGCATTGATCTGCATACCGGGCCTGAAGGCAGGGTGCTTTTGCCGCATACCAGAATCAGGAAGTGCAAGGGAATCAACCAGGTGAAGGCGCTTTCAAGGGTTTTCGGGACTCTTATTGCCATGTCTCCTGGCGGGGTTGAGTCTATGCTTACGTCGTGTGCGAGTAACCGGGGGATACCGACTATCGGTGTTGAGCTTGGCGAGGCGTACAGGATTGATGAGTATTTTGTGAATGCCGGGTTTTTCGGGGTTGTGAATACTTTGAGGTATCTTGGAGTGCTGGATGGGGTGGCGAATGTACTTGATAAGCAGTTTATCCTTAATGAGAGGCATAATGTCAAGGCAGAACATAATGGGCTTTTTTTTCCGAAGGTGAACCTGGGACAGGTTGTGAAGAAAGGGGACATTCTTGGGGAATTGTATAATATTGAGAGTGACACTACTGAGAGGATTTATGCTGAGAGAAAAGGGATTGTTCTTGCACGGTTTAGCCAGAGTGTGGTGCTGCCGGATATGACGATTATGAGTATTCTTACTGTGGATGACTGTCTTTTGAATAATGCGGCGCTGAAAAAGGGCAGGTATATTATCAATCATTATAAAAATCCGGAGAGTCTGTGGGGTAGTTTTGAGTACTGATGATGCGAAAGATTAATATAGGGATTAAGACTAATATGTTGTTGTGATGAAATGATGGGATTTTCTAAAGATGCCTTGGGCAAAAAGGAGAGTAATGGATCTGGTAATATTGATGATGCGTCTTCGGCTGAGATAGCGGATATCAAAAAGAAGATGGATGAACAGGTTGAGGAGATGAAGGAGTTGAGCAAGGCAACAATGACTATTATAGGGAAGATTAAGAAACTGAAAGCTGATGAAGTATCTTCGCATGTGGAGCGCATTGATGCGAGACTGGAGGTTCTTGAGGATCATATGGCTGCTGTTGACAAGAATATGGCATGTGTAGGGACCTGCGCAAAGAATGATGGACTGCTGCAGCAGGATGTCGGGCCTGATAAGGAAGAGGCTATGACTCTGCCTGATTTGCCTGTAAAAGAGGAATCTCATGCTGATGAAAAAGTATCGAATGTTATTGAGACTACAATGTATGACAAAATGGATAATGATTGCGTCTCTGAAACTATTAAGCAGTATGAAAATGGAAAACCCGTGCAAGGTCCGGGTAAAGGTGGCATTTTCACGAAGTTTATGAGCAGGGTTTTGCCTGGGAAGAAAAACGGTGTCGCGCCACAGGATTCCAAAAAGGTTCCAAGTGAACCTGTAAGTGTGGTGCCTGAGTTAAATAAAAAAGAGATGCCGGATGATAATATAGATAAATCGCTACCTTGTGCAGTGTGTGAGCCATTGGAGACTGCGGCGGCACCCCGGGAAGATGCTGTTGATAAATCAGGTATGCTTGAAGGGACTGTTGAGAATAGTGCTGTGCCGGTGAAGGATGTGGCGGAGCATGTTGAGAGGCCGGATGTTGATCTTATGGCTGTTGATAAAAATGAGCTTCGTGCAAAGATGGAAGAGTTGATTGCTTCTGCAGACCAGATGGCATCTGAGAGAAGGTATTCTGATGCTACCGAGGTTTACGTGAAACTGACTGATGCATATGAGCAGAATAAGGATAATCCCGGGATACAGGAACTGGGTGCAAGGATTAATGAATTATATGATAAGATTTCATCTAATCTTTTGAATAATCTTATGGCAAGTGGTGAAGGGCAGAATATGTCTGCTTTTGGGGAGAGTAAAAGTATTTAGCGGTGATATTATGACTCATGAGACACATCATAGTTCGCATCATTACGCAGAAAGAGAAGAACTGCCTGAAGCGCGGCTGGCGCTGTTCTGGATTATGGGGGCTGTCTCGATTCTCGGGGGCGCATGGATTGCAGGGCGCCTTGAGTGGGTTCTTGGGACTACTGCGCTGTCTTATTACGGGGCTCTTTTTGTGTCGTTTCTGCTTTTTCTTTTCGGCGGGCTTGCGTGGATTGGCGTTGCGGTGAGTGTGGCGCATCACAAGGGATGATTTTTGGGATGGTTGTGTTCCATGGTGTTCCATAGGCAGGTTTATATATCTGCGTAAATAGAAAATGGAGTTATGTATTCTGTTAAATTCTTTTTTTCCGCGTTTTTTGGTCTTTTTTTGATGTTCGGGGTTGTTAGCGCGGATGTCGTCATTAATGAAGTTGAATTGAATCCGGAAGGTCAGTATGATACTGATGAATGGGTTGAACTCTATAATACGAATGCATATGAGTCTGTTAATATTTCCGGATATAGTATTGTGGATCGTGGAGGCGATAGGGATGTTATTCCTGATGGAACATTTATCGGTCCAAATGATTTTTTTGTTTTTACAGAAAATATATCTAGTCTGGGTTTAGTTAATGTCAATGAAAGTATTTTTTTATATGATTCTGATGATCTGCTTATTGATGAGATTCTCCAGATAAGTGATGAGAGCAATGACGTAGTAACATTGCAGAGAAGTCCGGATGGTTCTGACAACTGGAAATTATGTGAAGGTACCCCGGGCAAGTCCAATGATTGTGACGGCGGTGAAATCCCGGAGTTCCCGATGTTCATTATGCCGGTGTTTGTCATGTTTGCCGCGCTTTCAGTTGCAAGGAAGTTTGCGCCTCATGGGTTATAGAAGTTCTTCAAAAACATCCAGCGCTCTTTTGATTTCATCTTCAGTATATCCGTCTTCTTTCAGGATTTCGCGCATGATTATTTTTAATTTAGTGGGGTTTACGTCAAAGCCTATGTCGTTCAAGTGATCCATGAGACCTTCGGGGTCGTTTTCTTTCAGATAAGTGCGGGCTGCTTCTATTGCGTTGTCGTCTATCATGTTCTTGCCTATCAAAATGCGCTAGTCAAAGATGTCTTAAAAAATCATTTTAGATACGATAAAAAATCGTCGCGGGTCATTCCTAAGTCTTTCTTTATGATTTTATTAAGAAGTCCTGGACCAATCTCTTCATGTGAATGATGAGGGATTACTGTCTTTCTTCCATCAGTATGCTTGTAAACCATATGGCTTCCTGTTGTATGGGTGTGAACGAAACCTAGTCTCTCTATAATTTTAGCGAGTTCGTTTCCAGTTAATCGGGGTAATTTTGCCAATAATTACACCTCTATTTGTTGCACACCTACAAATTTATCAGAAATCTCTAATTCTTTTGATTCTTCTAAATACGCCTGAATTGCTTCTCTTGTTCTTTCAATAAGCTGGTCCATGCTTTTTGCCTGCGTATGGCAGCCGGGCAGTTCGACTACTTCTGAAATAAGCCAGTTATCTTCATCCTTTTCTATGATTATTGTAAATTTTTTCATAATATGCCTAATGTTGTTTAAGTTATAAATATGTGTATCCTGCAAATGTGTGGTGCGATAGTTGTTACCATGTCTTTCGGCAAGGTACGTATGGATTATCCTTATTAAGCGGAATAATCAATTGTCGTGTAAGAGGTGGTTTTATGAGAAAAACAGTCAGAAGAGGAAAGGAGAGGCGGGTGCTTATCAACTTTCCTAATGTTACAGTGTGGATGAGGGTGGCGCCCTCACCATGACTTTCTTTAGATTTATAACGATATGTCTTTATCTTTGAGGAACACATCAAGAATGTCAATTACTTTTTCTGCTTCAATTATTTCGATGCCTGCTTCTTCTGACAGGTCGACTACAGATGTTCTCAGCTCCGGCTGGCAGTATTCATAGGTCCCCCATGTGTAGCAGAATTCCTGTTCTGAGTAGTTGATTTCTTTTGATGCTCCAAGCGGCACATAGAATGCGTTTGCGCCGTTTTCTTTGGCAGAGATTGCCTTTTCTTTTATTCTTCCTGCAGGGCCGATTGTGCCATCATGATTTATGGTGCCGGTTATCATTACTTTGTTGTTCACCTGCTTATCTTCAAGTGCTGCGATCGTTGCGATTGTCATTGCTGCACCTGCAGAGGGCCCTTCAAGAACAGTTGCATTTGCATAGATATCATATATTATATCGAGATTGGCAAGGTCGATCCCTGTGATTTCAGATGCCACAAGTGCCGCCATTCTTATTGAGTTTGTGGTCTCTTCTTTTGAGAGTACGCGATTGAGGTTTAGAAGTATCAGGCCGCTGCCTGGTACGATTGATACGTCAAGGTTTGCTGCAACGCCTGTACCATTACGGTTTACTGCAGGGAGCCTGATAGATGAGTGTCTCTGGTTGTGAATTACAATGGGTTCTTTTGCGCATGAGTTATAGATTGATATTTCGGCAGGTTTGCCTGTGTTTTTTTGTTCCCCGCTATAGATGCCTGCCAGAAATGCGAGCAGAATGATAAGTATTACAATTGTTGTTTTACCGTGCCCGGTCAGTTTCTTTTTTTGTTTGTTCCTGAAATCCATAGAGTACCCCTCCCTCCCTATTGGTATGTATTAGTTAATATATTTTTGTGTGTTTCTGAGCATAAGAATCATGAAATTTCTGGTCTTGTGGCCATTTCAAGCTTTTTATGCTTGCGAGGCGA
>DAOVYR010000093.1 GCA_030635525.1 Candidatus Nanohalarchaeota archaeon
AATGGGTTGCCGTCATCGTAAACATTATAAGACATGTCCACGCATCCGTCTCGGATGTCTGGTCTCATTATGAGTCCCAATGAGTGGGTGTTTGCTTTGTTCATCGTTGTTCACTTTCTTCTATGTATTTATAATTTGTATATTGGGGTACCTTTATATCTTTTTCTATTTTTGTTATTGGTGAGTCGTGTTTTTGTGGTCAAGGCAAGATATTTAAAGTTGCGCGGGGAATTTAGGGTTAGTATTGAATCTGGTTAACTTATCCTGATTTGAGTTATTGTGTTTGGTTTGTTTGTATAATATTATGATTTTATGTGATGGTTATGATTGAGAAGGTTTTCGGGGTTATTGATGTTTTTGCTGCTTTGCTGATTTATTTCGGTGATATCCCGGGACCTAAGTTGTTTGTCAATGCGATTGTTCTTTTGCTTCTTGTCAAGGGTGCGATTTCTTTTGTGTATTTCCCGTTTCTTTTTATTCCCGGCATAGTTATGGGTATTGTGGATGTTTTTGCTGTTTTGCTTCTGTTTTTTGGGGCGGTGCCTTTTGCATCAATCAAGGGGATTCTTATGATAATCATTCTTGTTAAGGCGCTTCCTAGGCTTTTGATGGATGCTGCTAAGATTCTTGGATGAATATTTTTTTTTTGAGAAGATGTGTTTGTTTTGGTGTTCTTATCTGAAGATGTCTTTTAGGATCTTGATGCTTGTTGTGGCGTCTTCTATTGAGAATGCCTCGAGGATTACGGGGCCGTTGTATTTTATTTTTTTTAGGGCGCTTGCAGTTTCTTTGAAGTTTATGTCGCCTTTGCCTACTGGCAGGTGCATGTCGGGCTTGTTTTTTTGGCCGTCTATTATGTGGACTTCTTTTATTTTTTTTGCGAGTTTGTTTATGTATTCGGTCTGTGTGTAGCCGGCGCAGTTTGCGTGGGCGGTGTCGAAGCAGTAGTTGTTGTTTTCCAAGAGGAGGAGGAGTTCGGGGGTGCTGAATAGTTCGCTCTGGTGCGGGAGATTTTCTACAAGGAGGTTTACGCCTAAGTCTTTTGCGTTTAGTTCTTCTAATGATATCAGGAGGTTTTCTATAATGCGCTCAGGGAAGAACATGTCGAGTCCCATGGGCCTGTATGGGTGGAGGATTATGTTTTCTATGTTCATGTTTTGTGCGAAGGAGATGTGTTCTTTGATTGTTTTTACTGATAGTTTTCTCCAGTTTTCGTTTGTCGCGCCGAGGTTTACTTCGAATATCGGTGCATGGTATGTGTAGTGGAGGTTGTGGGTTGAGAGCATGTCTTTGAATTCTTTTTGGCTGATGTCTTTTATGTTGTGGGGGTCGAGTATTGAGAGTTCGACGAATTTCAGTTTGTGCATTTCTGCGAAATCGATTGCGGTTTGCTGGGTGAGAAATAGTTTTTCTTTCAGTGTGAGAAAGTCCTGTGAGTAGATATCGCCTGTTGAGATTGTTGTGCTGACGCCGAGTTTCAAGTGTATCATCGTCCGATATAGTAGTTTGGTTTTTCTTCGATTATTTCTGTGGTTTTTGTTTCTCCGACTGTTGCATTTTTTAGTATGATCGGAATGTATGTTGAGTTTCTTGCAAGGTACATGTCGCCTATTTTCTGGGTGACTGTGACTTCACCGTGCCAGTGGAGCCATGAGTCTTTTTTTTGCTCTTTGATTTTGTCGTAGAGCTGGTCGAGTTCGATTGACCAGTTTTTGATTTTCCATGGGGGGATTTGTGCATGCCCTGATTTTGTGAATGGCCTTTCGCTGTAGATGTAGGTGTTGATTATGTCTGGTTTTACTTCTTTTATGAGGTCGATTGTTTTTCCGAAGTCTTCGTCTGTCTCTTCAGGGTAGCCGATCATGACGTCTGTTGATATTGTTATGTTTGGGTATTTTTTCCTGAATGATGAGATTATCATCTGGTATTCTTCTTTTGTGTAGATTCTTTGCATGTTTTTTAGTATCTTGTTGGAACCGGATTGCATGGGCAGGTCAAGGTACTGGTAGATTTTCGGGTGGTTGTATGCCAGTATGAGGTCGTCGAGAATCGGGAGGACGTTTGCAGGGTTCATCTGCCCCAGGCGGATTTTGAAGCTGCCGGGTATGGATGACAGTTTTCTTATGAGGCCGGGGAGTTTCGCGCCTTTGTCGCGGCCGTATGATGCTATGTCCTGGGCTGTTAGCCGGATTTCTACGCAGCCGTCTTTCAGGGCATTTTGTACTTCTCTTATTATCTGTTCGGGTTCGTAGCTTATGAGGCTTCCTTTTGTTGTCCTGTCGACGCAGAAGCTGCAGGTGTCGAGGCAGCCTTCTGCTATCTGGATTGTTGCTATGTATGGGTAGATTCTTTGGCGCGGCTGGTTTATCAAAAGTTCGGGCTTGTCTCTGATGCGGGTGACTTTGAAGTTGTTTTTGATTTTGTCTACTATGTCTTTGATGTGGGTGACTGAGTTTGTGCCCATGATTGATGCGTTGGGGGAGGTGGCTTGTATTTTTTCTTTCTGGATCTCTGTGAGGCAGCCGGCGACAAGGATTTTTTTGTTGGTGTCGTTTAGTTCTTTGAGGCGCATGATTATTTTTTTTTCTGTTTTTGTCTCGAGTGCGCATGTGTTCAGGATGATGAGTTCTGCGTTGTCTCTTGGTGTTAGTTTGTGGCCTTCTTCTGTGAGCAGGGCTGCCATTATCTCTGTTGAGTACTGGTTGCTTTCGCACCCGTAGGTTTCGATGAAGATGTTCATGTTGGTCACGTTTTTGGTTGTGTGTTCATGTATTATATCTGGAGGTTGGTGTATTTGTATGTTTATTGTTTATGGGGAAAGAATATAACTTTATCTGATGGATTGAGTGTTTTTTGGGTTAAGATACTTAAGGTTTTGTGGTCTAAGATTATATTAATTTATTGTGTGATAGTTTAATGTAAATTTGTGATTTTTATGAAGACTATTAAGATGAGAGGAGTCACGGGGATGAAGAAGGCAGGTGAGATAAAGTATCACTGGATTGAGGGCTTGCTTGCCGGGCTTGCCTGTTTTTTTGTTGTGTGGCTTGCGATGCTTGTCGAGATTGGCGTCGGGCTGATCAATATTGATGTGGTGTTTGTTAAGTATGTCTATACGTCTCTTTTTTCTGCTTTTTTCATGGGCGTTTTGATTGGTCTTTTGTTTGCTTATGTAGAGAAGTTTATTTTGTTTGAGAGGTTTTTTTTGAAAGGTGTTGTATTTCTTGCTCTTTTTGAAGTGTTTTGTGTTGTTACTTTGTTTTTTGTGCAGTCAAGCTGGAATGGTATGATGGAGATGTACAGTTCTGTTTTTGCGTTTGTGTTTGATGTTTTTTTGACTGTGGTTCTTGGGGGGTATGTGCTTGGAATGGTTTATGAGTGGCTTTTGGGGAAGAAGGTTATTAAGAATCTAGGGAGGCCCCAGGGGATTCTTTTGATTGTTGCGCTTTCTTTGTTTATGGCTTTTTTTTCATTGCTTGAGGTCGGGCTTGGGCTGGTTTCGGAGTTACAGGGGTTTTCGGTGGTTTTTTCGTTTTTGTTGGTTGCGGTGTCTATCGGGCTGTATTTTTTTAAGAGATGGGGGCTTTATGCTGCATTTGTTGTGTATCTTTTGAATTTTTTGGGTGCCTGTTTTGTTGTTTATTCAGGGAATTTTTATTTTGTGCCCGTATGTGTTGTGTTTTTTGTTGTCTTGTATTATCTTTTTTCGATGCGGAAGTTGTATAAGGGATAGTGGTCTTTATTCGTGTGACGATTTCTGGTGTTTCTAAGGATTACAGGACTGTCTGGATGAAGGGTAATTCTGTTTTTATGATTAATCAGCCGATGATTCCGCATAAGTTTGAGGTTGTTGAGTTTGAGTGTTATCGTGATACTGCGCGTGCGATTTCTGAGATGGTTGTGCGCGGAGCAGGTGCTATTGGCGCTGCCGGCGGGTATGCTTTGGCGCAGGCGGCTCTTGAAGCGCCGGATGATGGTTTTTTGGAGTTTGTCAGGGAGGCTGAACAGGTGATTAATGGTACGAGGCCTACTGCGCAGGATTTGTTTTATGCTACGCATCGGGTGATGGAGAGTGTTTGTGAGGTTGAGGATGTGAATGGTGCGCGAAAGGCGGCGGTTGATGAGGCGCAGAGGATTGCGGATGAGAATGTGCATGCTGGTGAGATGATTGGGAAGTATGGTGTGGATTTGATTCGTGATAAGATGCGTGTCCTGACGCATTGCAACGCGGGATGGCTTGCTTTTGTTGACTGGGGGTCGGCTATTGCGCCGGTTTATGCTGCGAAGAGGTGCGGCCGGAATGTGTTTGTTTATGTGGATGAGACGAGACCGAGGTGCCAGGGGGCGCGGCTGACTGCATGGGAGCTTTGCAACGAGGGTGTGAATCATGCTGTGATTGCCGATAATGCTTCGGGGTATTATATGCGTAAAGGGAATGTTGATATTGTGATTGTCGGGGCTGACAGGGTTGCGTGTAATGGTGATGTTGCGAATAAAGTCGGGACTTATGAGAAGGCGGTTCTTGCGCATGAGAATGGGATTCCTTTTTATGTTGCTGCGCCTGTTTCTACTTTTGATTTGTCGTGCAGGAGCGGGGATGATATTCCTATTGAGGAGCGCTGCGAAGACGAGGTGCTTTCTATGTTTGGGTGGTCTTCTGAGCTTTCCCGGATGGTGAATGTCAGGGTTGCGCCTGAAGGGAGCCATGCTTTGAACCCGGCGTTTGATGTGACGCCTGCTAAGTATATTAAAGGGATTATTACTGATGCAGGTATTGTTAAGGCAGATAAGAAGGCAATTGGGAAATTGTTTTGAGTTCTGAAGTAGATGAGTGCTAATTTATATAAACATTCGGTTCTTTAATATTGTTATGGCTGAATATCATTTTAATCCTGATAAGAAGAAGTCTGGTTTCGCTGCGGATAAAAGTGATGCTGGGGAGCACTGGAAGTCTTTTTCGAAGAATAAGCTGAAGGTTGCGATTGTTCTTGCGCTGCTTGCGCTTGTTGTTGTTGTCGGGCCTGATATTACCGGCAATATTTTTTATGAGGATCCGGAGTATGCGCTGCTTTCGAAGAATACGGATTTCCCAAAGCTGGCGATGAAGGAGGCGAATCTGGAATTGTATAAGTGCAGGGACGATGTTGATGATTTGCAATCGCAGTTTAGTGATTGTATGTCCAGTCTTTCTGTTGCAGAGGAGCTTTACAGGACGTGTAATTCAGAGAAAGCTGAGGTGATGGGTGAGTTGCAGACTGCTA
>DAOVYR010000040.1 GCA_030635525.1 Candidatus Nanohalarchaeota archaeon
ACCTGCGTCTAAAGATGTTCTTATTTCATGTTCCAGTTTTTCTTTCAGATGATCAAGTTCTTCTTTTTCAAGGGTCCTTAAGATTGTGTCTTCTATATCTGCTATTTTTTTTTCTATCTGTTTTTTGTTTTTTTCATAGGACTCCAGACTGATAATGTCATCTTTGTATATTTTGTCCAAAGCTTTTATGTCATCTGAAAATGTCTGTTCTCTTTTTCTTAGTTCTTTTACTACTTTTGAATTGTTTGCGGCTGTTTCTATTTCTTTTTCATCTGCTTGCAGAGCATGTGATTCTCTTATCTGCTCGTGTAAATTTTTCAGCATTTCGGCAGGCTTTAATGTCTTATTCATCTCATGGAGGTCTGATTCCATTTTGTTTAGGTGATGGTGCAGTTGTTCTTTGTTTTCCTGAGAGAGAAGTACTTTTTCTTTTGGTTCCTGAACAGAAATATCGGGTTGTTCTGCCGGCAGGGGTTCGGTTTTTGTTTCCTGTGGCTCAGGGGGGTTGCTTTTGATATGTTCTGAGATTGTAATGACTCTTTTGTCGGGTTGAGTGGAAGTTGGGGGTTGTTCTTTAGGAATAGGATTGGATGTTGTTTCATGAGGCGCGCGGGGATCTCTTTCGAGTTTGCTTTTGATCCGCCCATATAGGGATTTGGATAGAGCGCCTATTTTTAATGCGCGATTTATTGATTTTTGCGGACAGTTGTCTTTTTTGAGGGTTGTGCTTTTAGTTTTATGCATAGATGGTTCTTTAGGGTTTGTTTTTTCTGTCGAGGGTCTTGCTTGCGCTCTGGAAGGATTGGATTTCTGTTTTTTTGTTTTACTACGGATTTCCTGCGGGATTGAGTTTATGTTAAATCCGTGTTCTGTGACCGGTGATAAGTTTTGTTTGTTTTTTGGCATAGATGGGCTCTTAGGTATCTGGTTTGCATGTGAATGATGAAGATTTACTGAGTGGCGGTTATTTTCAGAGATAAGACTATTATTTCTAATCTCTCTATCTGTGATTGTTCGTTGCTTTGTTTGCGCCATTGTCATTATAATCACTACAGATACATATAGGGATAAGCCATAGGTCCTAAAGTTATGGCTTTGACTCTATGTTTGTGTTGAATTATATTTGTTTAAGCCCAGATATCTGCGAGTTCTTTTTGTACTTTGCTTAGTTTTTCGAGCTTACCTGTTACATTGTTTAGGTTCTTTTCCAACTTGATGCGGCGGTCGTTTAGCTTGGTTTCATTGTTTGCAAATTCTGTTATCATGTTGCGTAGTTCTATCTCTTTTGTCTGAATACTTTTTAGATTATTTTTGACGTCCTCTAACTCGTTTTCGAGTTTGGATTTATCGCCTTTGATTTTTCTGATATCAACTTTCATGTCCTTGAAAATCTGCCTAATCTCTATTTCTTTTTGTTCTCCTTGTGCATCCGAAGACGCGTTGTTTACATTGTCGTTTCCATCCATAATATCACCTCTTAAGTATAGTAAAAGTCATAACCTTTCGGACGATATGACTTTTCCATATCATAAATCGCTTTGTGATTTTTATCGGTTACGTAATTTAGGTATTGAGCCGCAATTCCGCAATCCTATAATTGCACAGCAATTTTGAATACGCTGTCTTCAAAAGCCTGACACGAAGTGTCATGATTTTAATGATATGGCAAGGCATGATGCCCTATTTATTAGTGACTTGACTATATGTTTGATGCAGTTAGTCGGTATTACTTTTATAAGTGAGGATATATAAATAATTAGGTATATACTCTAATAAGTAAAAGGAACTTTTATGGTTTCGTTATACTAAATGCGTGCCATATATCGTGAATCCGCTAATATTTTAATTGTATGCGGATTCCCATATAGTCAACCGAGTCTCATTACGGTTAAATCAGAACCATAGAAATAGCCGACTGACTATTATTCGAAATTTCAATACAGATTTAGTATAGAGGGATAGGGTTTGTGGGTGAGTTGTATAGACCAACGTGAATTAGAGATAATGTCTGATAGGATTGCTGAGTATAATGAGAAACTAGATCGTGTACACAAGGAAATCGGCAAGGCTGTTATCGGGCAGAAGGATGTTCTTGATGCTGTGTTTACGTGCATGCTCTCTAATGGGAATATATTGCTTGAGGGTGCGCCAGGGCTTGCAAAGACACTGCTTATCATGACTATCGCTAAAACTGTTAAGGAAACGAGGTTCCAAAGAATCCAGTTTACGCCGGACCTTTTGCCGGCAGATATCCTGGGTATTTCTGCATACGACCCGGAGAAGGGGTTCTATACGATGAAGGGGCCGATTTTTGCTAATTTTATTCTTGCGGATGAGATTAACAGGGCGCCTCCGAAGGTGCAGAGCGCGATGCTGTCTGTGATGCAGGAGAAGATTGTCACTATAGGAAAGGAAACTTTTCCGCTTCCACCTCCGTTTTTTGTGATGGCTACGCAGAATCCTCTTGAGCAGCAGGGGGTTTATCCGCTGCCGGAGGCGCAGATTGACAGGTTCCTGTTCAAGATTTCGGTTAAGTATCCGAAAAAAGAAGAAGAGAGGATGATTGTTGACCATAATACGATGATCAATGATTTTGAAGGTTATGATATCGAGGATGTGTTGGTTCCACAGGACATATTTGATATGCAGTCTATTGTAAAGGAGATTTATCTTGCGCCGGAAATCAAGCATTATATTGTTGAGCTGATTAATGCTACCAGAAATCCTAAGGAGTATGGGATGAAGTATGGCAAGTATATTGAGTGGGGTGCATCGCCAAGGGCATCGATCGCACTTCTTATTACGGCAAAGGCGCATGCTTTTCTTGAGAACAGGGCATATGTGCTGCCGGAGGATGTGCGTGAGGTTGCGCATAATGTGCTGAGGCACAGGATTATTCTGAATTATGAAGGAAAGGCAGTAGAATTGGAGACTGATACAATCATTGATGAAATTATCCGGTCTGTGGCGGTTTTGTGAAGCCAGATTATCTGCCTGTACCCCACATGCTGAACCATTTTACGAGCGGGTTTACGAATGGCTCATTGGTGTAGCATTTTATGAATCCGGCATGGGCATCTTTAAATATTCGCTCGATATTCTTTTCCTGTTTTTCTGCTTCCAGCCGGTATTTTTCGCGGATTCTGTCAAGGTTTACGTCTGTGACTGATTTTGTGATAGGATCAGACATCCTGAAGTTTCCCAGGTCATCCGGGATGAAACTGTCTCTTATGTCTCTTACCATTATACCGAGTACTCCTTCGAATTTTGATGATGCAGCTTTCAGGAGATCTTCCCATTTGTCGCCGACATTGATAAAGTCTGAGACTATGAATAATATGCTCCTGCTATCCAGTGACGATGTGGCAGTTTTTAGGCTCGAATATAGGTCGCATCCCCCTCCATAATTTTTATGGTTGCTGAGTTCCCTTAAAATCCTATAGTACTGGTCGGATGCTTTTGAGGGCAGTATGTTCTTGTGGATACGGTCACTGAACATCCCTATTCCTGCTTTGTCGCCTACTTCAATTGCAGTATATACCAGGCTCCCTGCAATTACTGAAGCATACTCTGTTTTTAGCTTGTCCTGTGTGCCAAAGATCATTGTTTCTGAGGTGTCGAGGAGGACGAATATGTTCAGGTCGCGTTCTTCTTCGTAGACCCGGACATAAAGGTTGTCGATTTTTTTTGATGTGGATACTCTTCTTGAAATTTTCCAGTCAATCATCGAGGCATCGTCGGAGGGGGTGTATTCTCTTAAGCCTTCGAATTCCATGCCGCGGCCACGAAATATTACCCGGTATTTTAAGATAAATCTGACTTCATCGACTAATCTTTTGACATTTACATCTATTTCATGCATGAGGTTTTTCATTTCAGGATGAATATGGAGCTTGCTTTGCCGGATTTCTTTGTCTTTGATGTCTGTTGCCTTCATGAGAATCAACTTATTGAATCAGGGTATTGTCTTGTATTTGGTTGCTCCAAGACCCCATTCTATCAATAGCAGGAGAGCAGCGAGAATCAGTACGTATTTCACAATAGGTATTCTTGTCGTGTCCTTTGCCAGTACTGCGCTTTCAAAAGCGGCGTCCAGCTCGTCTTTGTTTGTTACGAAAAAATACTCGCCATTGGTCTGGTTTGCGATGTTTTTCAGTTCGGTTACGTTCAGTTCCTGAAATTCTACTGTTGTTGCGTTTGTCTCTTTTAGATGATATGGAAGTTCAGAATCAGAAGTGAGGTTTAAGGTGTCGTTTCTTAGACCTACGCCGATTGCGTAGACTGTGATGTTGTTTGTTATAACATATTTTAGAGATTCTTCAAGGTCTACTCCCATGTTGTTGCGACCGTCTGTTATCAATGTCACTACTCTTTTCTTTGAGGTGTTTACCAACAGCCCGGTCGAAGTTATCAGGGCGTCTCCGATTGCGGTGCCTGCGGCGGGATCGAAGGTGATTTCGCGCAGTAATTGTTTTAGCTCTTTGTGGTCATCGGTTAGTTCTGATTTTACGTATGATTTGCCTGCAAATGTGACGATTCCTATTTTTGTGTTCCCGGGGACTTTGCCCATAAGGTGGATTGCTGAGTCTTTTGCAGATTCGAGCCTGCTTGGCTCAAAAGTTCCCTTGTCGGATGTCAGCATACTTGATGAGGTATCTATTGCAAATATATAATCTGTGTCGGAAACTGTATCTATAATGGTGAGTGTCAGGTTCGAGATGCCGACGATTATCAGAAACATTGAGGCGAGGCGGAGTGCGAGGGGCAGGTAGTTTTTATGAAGTATCTCATAGCCGATGACTCTTTTAAGGGTTTCATAGTTTGCAAATTTTATTGTTCTTTTTTCTATTTTTCTTAATGTGACGATGTGGATGATGATGATTAACCCGATTAAGACTATCAGTAAATTGACGTTCTCGTAGGTGTAGCTTATCTGCATTTTTGAATCACTTCTAAGTGTTTTGCAGTTAAATTATAGGAGTTCTGGAATATAAATATTCGTAGAGTTCGGGAGCATGGAGGATTCCAAGATTTACCGGCAGTAGATGTGTTATGTGCGATGAAAAATTAGGAGATATTGGTGAAAATTGAAGAATCCCAAGCTTTTTTATCGTGGTCTATGCTTTATATACGATAAAAAATAGGATGACCCTGCCCGGGAAGACAGGGTCAAAGGGAAGAGAGCATATGTAAAGAGGATGACCCTGCCCGGGAAGACAGGGTCAAAGGGAAGAGAGCATATGTAAAGAGGATGACCCTGCCCGGGAAGACAGGGTCAAAAGGGAAGAGAGCATAGGTAAAGATGATGACCCTGCCTGGGAAGACAGGGTCAAAGGGAAGAGATAAACATATTCTCTTTTGCTATCACCTCACTGTGCTGTTGCCATTACTGTCAGGGTGCCGTTGGTTACTGCACCTACGGGTACACCGTAAGGGACGTAGAGTCTTAGGTCAACGGCAAATGAGTCACCGGGATACAGTGTTGTGGTCGAGTATCGTTCGTCCAGCGTAGATGTACTTGCACCGGGTGCATCTGCATTCCACCGGTAAAATCTTACCTGACTGCAGTCTGCACTAACAGCAGCGTTGTATGGTACACCGCCCACTGTGAAACCGTTTACTACTAAGCCCCAGTCGCTGTCTCCTGATACCTCTATGGCGAAACTATTGTCTGATAAATCGATGTCTCCGGTGGCATCTATGGTGTGGGCTGTTGTGCCTATATGCAGATAATCTGCGGAACCAGTTCCGTTGCATGGATTTTCTGATTCATCGGATGCTGTTGCCCAGAAATATTCATCCGGACCGACACGCAATCTACCCTGTCTCTGGTAGTTTGTTGGTAGTGTCAAATAGACTATGTCTGTGCTGTGATTGAACTCTAACCTGTCTACAAATGCGTAGTCTGCCATAGTGCTGTTTTTAATTGCAAGGAAGTTTGCAGCGTCATAATTTGTTACGACACCAGTACCGAATGGTCTTGATGAGGGCCGTGACGTGTTGAACCAGACATTGCTCAGGTTCGTCGAGCCAACATTTTCAATCTGAATCTCATGGAATTCCAAACCGCCAAAGGTATAGTTCTCTACTGCGGTTCCCGGGTCCTGCGAGCTATAGTTCAGTACCTGCGGCGTGATATCTATCATTGTTTTTGACGCGATGGTCAATGTTACTGTTGCGTTTCCTGTTACGTTGACGTCGTAGGCAGTAGTTTCTTTTGGTCCTGCTGTTGATAGCATAATCACCATAAAAAGTGAAAAAAGCAAAATGCTGTAGAATTTGATTTGTCCTTTTGTATAACTTACCTTTCTTTCCATATTAATTACCCCCTTTTTTCAGGAACCAAAGCATTTTCTTTCCGGATCCGACTTCGGCTACTTCCAGTTTACAGTCAATGCTTCCATTGTCCTTGAGTTTGTAACAGTGGATGTTTACTGTTGACCATGATAGTTTTGTCTTTTTGGCAATCTCATACGTTGAGAGCGAATCTTTCGATTCTTCAAGTACTTTTTGTATTATCACGCTGACAGGCACGTTTTCTTTTTTTGACATTTTATCCCCCCGGTATGTATTGAATTGTATAATCGCTTAGGTTATGTCTACGAATACTGTTAATTTTTTCTCTGTTGAATCTCCAAGTGTGCCCCAGTAAGGAACACCGTAAGGAATTGAAGCTTTAATCCATGCTTTTGTCAGGTTGCCGGGAACCAGAGTTGAGTCAATGAAATAGGCAGGTACATTACTGCAAAGACCGGTTTCAGCTCCCGGTGCATCTGCATTCCATTTGTGGAACATGGCTTTTGAGCAGTCATCGTAAACAGCAAAGCAATATGTTTCACCGCCGAATGTGACGTTGGTTATGCTCCAGTCATCGGCTACGGATTGCAGGACGACACCGCCGTTATCGCTTAAATCTGTGTCTCCGGTGCTGTCTTTTGTGTGCGGATCCGTACTATAGTATAAAGTGCCTGCTGTACAGTTGTCTCCATTAGTCCCGTCTATTGCGAAGAAATATTCGTAACTGTTGTTCCTGAATCTTCCGAACATGTCATTTGAGGCAGTTGCACTGACGCCGCCCGGGAGAGCGATATACATGCTGTCGTTTTCCCTGTATTCCACCCTGTTTGGAAAGTAAAGTGAGCCGGTGCTTGAGTTTGATAAAACAACAAAGTTTGCAGGATCATAGAGACCGGGGTCGCCAGTACCGAATGGTTTTCCTGAGGGGTATGATGCATTAAACCAGATTTTTGTTATGTTTGTTGAGCCGATATTTTCTATCCAGATATTGCCAAAATTATTTGCTTCATGTGTACTGTCTGCAACGCTGCCGGGGTATATGCCGCTTGCGTTCCATGTAAGTGTATTTGGGTTGATGTCGACCATTGTTTTTTCAGAAACATTTATTGAGATTGTGATTGTGTCATTGGCTTCTGCTCCGCTTACAGTTGTGATTATGGAAGTAGAACCAAGAATCAAAGACAGAGTAGCCAGAGCTAAAAATACCGCGAAAAATGTATTACTACCTTTCATGTTTTATCCCCCTCATATGTTTATCTCCTATAGCCTGGTTTTGTCACTTTATTGTGCTATGTCGATATATTCAAATGTCGGCATTTATATATGTTTTGATACTACATTCTAGTGATGGCGAGATAGAACTATGATTTTAGGGTAATAGTGTTCTATTTCGTTATAATATTATTTTGATATGTTGAGATACCACGCAGATAAAAAAGCTCTCTTGTACGTTGTTTTATTGGCGTTCTGTTGGAATTCAAGGCGAATTTTTTGAAGGTTGTTTGAATATCATTTGCCGTGACTATAAAGAACCAGAATGTTGTCTGTTTGTCGAAAAATGATCAAAGCCACAAATTATCGAATGGATGGCTGGGCTGGAGTAAGTGAATTTATATGATAAAAAATCATAGGATATATAGGAAATACGCTAATATGCATTGAATTTCCGCAGATTTTATTGTCGGTTCATACTTTATAAACAATATTTATACACAAGAAAAAAAGAAAGAGAAAAAAGAAAAAGGGGAATAACGGAGTTTATCCGTTATTTTTGTTTATCAGGTTTATGAGCTTTCAGAACTCTGTGCAATTACAGTAAGGTATCCTGTTTTTACCTGACCCATTGCAGTACCGAATGGAACTCTCATCTCTATGTTCATTGCCATTGAGTCTCCCGGTAGCAGTTCGGTGTTTGTGCTGTTGTATACATACCCGCTGCCACTCAGACCGCATGTGCCTGCACCCGGTGCATCTGCGTTCCACCTGAATATCCTTACTTTACTGCAGTC
>DAOVYR010000122.1 GCA_030635525.1 Candidatus Nanohalarchaeota archaeon
AGATGGGCGGGGTTCCTGTGCTGATCGGCTTTCTTGGGGGTGCGCTTCTTTATACTGCGACTAATACGTTTTATTTCAGGAATGAGGCGTATATTTCTTTGCTTGCGGCGATGCTGACTGTTACGTTGATTACGCTTATCGGGATGCTTGATGATCTTACGGCTCTTTTGAAGAGGAGTTCTTCGCGGGTTGATCGTGGGGATCATAAGTCTGCTAAGAGGGCGGGGTTTAAGCAGCATCATAAGTTTTTGCTGCCGCTCCCGGCTGCTGTTCCGCTGATGGCTGTGCAGTCCGGGGTGTCTGTTGTGTCTGTCCCGTTTTTAGGTCCTGTGGATATCGGGATTTTGTATCCGCTGTTTATTATTCCTCTTGCTGTGTTCGGGGCTTCTAATGCCTGTAATATGCTTGCGGGGATGAATGGGCTTGAGGCAGGGCTTGGGGCGGTTTTGATTGGTGCTATTGGGATGTATGCGTATTTGCAGACGGGAAGTACGATTGCGGCTGCTATCGCGTTTATGTTTGTGGCGGCGCTTGTGGGGTTTCTAATATTTAACTGGTATCCTGCTAAGTTGTTTGCAGGGGATAGCCTGACTTATACTATTGGCGCTGTGGCGGCGACTGTGGCTATTCTTGGCAATATTGAGAAGTTTGCTCTGTTTTGTTTTATTCCATGGTTTGTGGAGTTTGCGCTTAAGTTGAGGTCGGGGTTTAAGGCAGAGAGTTTCGGGGTTTTGCAGAAAGACGGGACGCTTAAGGCGCCGGGCAGGAAGGTGCTTTCGCTTACGCATGTTGTGATGAAGATGGGCCGGTTTAGGGAGTGGCAGGTGTCGGCGATTTTGATTGCGGGTGAAGTGGTTATTTGTCTTTTGGGGTTTTTGTTGTTTTTGTGATTGTGTTAGATTTAAAAAGGTAGTTTTCTTAATGTTTGGTGGGTGTTTGCTTGAAAGATGTCGAGAATCATGGAATTTCTGGGAAGTCGGAGGATTCCAAGCTTTTTGATTGCAGGAATATTTTATGTGCAATCAAAAACTATGTGGTTGAGAATAAGGAAATTCTGGTTCTGTTGGTTTTGCTGGGGTGCTTTTTTTTCTCAAATCTTGGCGCATATAAGATGTTTATGTGGGATGAGTCTCAATATGCTTCGATTGCATATTGTGTTTATACGGGTGAGGGCTATGCGGAGAACGGGCATAGTGAAACCGGGCGTTTGCCTGTGTATCCTTTATCTATTGCAGCTGCTTTTGCTCTTTTTGGTGTGTCGTATGAAACTACGAAGATACCGGGAATTATGTTTGCGCTGCTTTCTGTTTTTGCTGTGTATTTTTTTGCGGGCAAGTACGGGGGTAAGAAGACGGGGTTGGCATCTGCTTTTTTGATTGCTGTTACGCCGCTTTTTTTTACTTTGACTTTGAATACATTGACGGAAATGACTTATTCTACTTTGTTTTTTATCTCTGCAATCTTTTTTTATCTGGCAGTTCATGAGAATGCGAAGTATTTTTATTTGTCTGCAGTTTTTTTTGGGTTTTCTTTTCTTACAAGGTATAATGCTGCTTTGTTTCCTATTATTGCTGCTGTTTATCTGGCTTATTTGTTCTTTAGAGACAAGGGGAAGCTGTATGCTGTGTTGAAGTCAAAGCATGCTTATTTTTCTTTGGTTCTTTTTTTAGCTGTTATGGCTCCATGGATGTTTTATATGCACGCTGAGACAGGGGATGTCTTTAGTGGCATTCGCGGTGCCCAAAATATTTTTAGCAGTTATGGTGTGGCTTCGTTTCCATGGTACCATTATTTTGTGCTGGTCCAGGATGTTTTGGGGGTGCCTGTGCTTTTGTTGTTTATCCTGGGTATAGCTTATACTGTTTATAAGAGGAGTGATTTTGGTGTTTATTGTCTTATTTTTGTAATGGTGAATTTTGCGTATTTTTCCCAGATAGGGTGGAAGTCGGAGAGGATGATGGTTTCATGGCTTCCTTTTATGCTTATTCTTTCTGGTATTGGCCTTATGAAAGTAATCTATCCGTGGCTGAAGCGCGATTTGAAGAGTGATTTTTTGTCTCTTGCTGTGTGTGTGTTGCTGATTTCGGGGGTTGCGTATTTTAATTATACGGGTGAGATTGCTCCGAAACTTGAGTATAGTACGGCAATCGGTTATCCGTCTTTGATACAGGCAGCTTCTTTTGTTGAGGCAGAGTCTGATCCTAATGTGGCTATTGTGGGGGCAAGTGTTCCGCAAAATTTCTGGTATGCGAAGAGGATTGTGCATGGATATCCCGGGGATGCTCGCGGGTTGGTTGAGCTGCTTGATAAGGAGCAGATTAGCTTTTTGCTTATAAATAATTATGAGAGGACTCAGCCGCAGTATGTGGTTTCAGTGTTTTCGCAGGGATTTTTTGATGAGCAGGGGCAGCTTAGGTATCCTGCGGATGCGCAGAAGGTCAGGATATTTGGGGATATTGCTCATTTTAATGATCCTATGAACTATCCTGTGACTATTGTTGTTCCGTCGGATTTGTTTGTTGAGAGGGTGAGGGGTTTTGCGGGTTAGGTGTTTTTTGAGCGATATTTTGGTCTTGTTCAGTTAATGGATTCGTTTTCATACCATCTTATTGTTTTTTTAAGGCCCTTATCAATGTCTGTTTTAGCTTCAAAGTCAAATTCTTTTTTCGCTTTGCTTATGTCCAGACATCTGCGGGGTTGACCGTCCGGTTTTGTTGTGTCCCATCGGATATCTCCTTTGAATCCTGTGTGTTTTGCTATTAATTCTACTAAGTCCCTGATTTTGATTTCGAATCCTGCTCCGATGTTTACGGGTTCGGGTCTGTTGTATTTTTCTGCTGCTAATAATATGGCATCTGCTGCGTCTTTTGCGTAGAGGAATTCTCTTGATGCTTTTCCTGTACCCCAGACCTCAACGTATTCTTTATTATTTTTTGCGGCATCTGCAAATTTCTTTATCAGGGCTGATATGACGTGAGAGCTTTCCAGATTGAGGTCGTCTCCCGGACCGTACAGGTTTACCATCAGGAGATGTATGGAATTAAAGTTATACTGCTGTCGATATGCCTGTGACTGTACCAGCATCATTTTCTTTGATAGTCCGTAGGATGCGTTGGTTTCCTCGGGGTAACCGTCCCATAGGGTCTCTTCTTTGAATGGTACTGGCGCATACTTAGGGTAAGAACATACTGTTCCAATTCCGACAAATTTATTGACGCCTTGTTGTCTTGCAGCTTCCATCAATTGTGTGTTCATGATTATGTTATCATAAAATAATGTTGCAGGATGCTTTCTATTGTAGCCTATGCCTCCACCCTTTCCTGCAATGTGGAGAACGATGTCGATGTCTTTGACGGCTTTTAGGCAGTTTTCCATGATTCTTAGATCTGTGTCTCTGCTCCTGGTTACTACTATGTCTTTTGGATTGATGTTTTTTTCTTTTAGTTTATTTACGACAAAGGAGCCTAAGAAGCCTGCTCCCCCGGTTACTAATATTTTTTTGTTGTGCCAAAAACTCATTTTAGAACCTCTTTGAATGTGCTGATGATGTAATCTAAATCTGTTTGCGTTAGGTACTGGTGGCATCCTATATAGAATGCATTTTTTCCAAGGTATTCTGCGTTTGGCAGTTTATTTTCATATTGGCTTTTTAGGTGTTTGTATGCTGGCTGTTGTGTTGGGATGCATCCAAACAGCGGTCTTGTTTCTATCCCGCGTTCTTCTAGTTTTTGCCGTAGATTCTTTCTTGAAATTTTGTCTGGATTGTTTATTGTTAGCGGATATGCTAGGTAACTGACGTTTTTGTCGTATTTTGGTAATTTCAGTAAATCAGAGAATCTGTCCAGGCCTTCATTCAGGTATTTGACATTTTCCTGTCTTTTTTTGATAATCTGGTCTGCTTTTTTTAATTGTGTTGAACCTAGAGCGGCCTGGAATTCCATTGTCTTGAAGTTGTATCCGATCATCTCATGTGTGAATCTTGGATCAAAATCATCTTTTCCTGTGTATGATTTTATTTTCGGGCATCCTGATGTGCTTCTTGTGCAGACCATGCAGTCGCATGCTCTTCCGTTTGCCTTGATTTTTTTGACTAGCCTGATGATTTCGTAGTCATCTGTTGTTATGGCACCCAGTTCGCCTGCCTGGATATTGTGTGCGATGTAAAATGAAAAACTGGACAGCAGGGAAAAAGAGCCTGTTTTTTTGTTATCATATATGCTGCCGTGTGCCTGTGATGAATCTTCAAATGTAATCAGGCCATGTTTTTTTGCGATTTTGTTTATTTTGTTCATGTCGCAAGGGTAACCCATTAAATGAACGGGGAGGATCAGGGAGTGATTGTCTATGTCGTCGGCTTGTTCTAAGTATGCTTTTATTGTTTGTGGGGTTATCCCGTATGTGTTTTTGTCTACATCCACGTAAGTTGGTTCAAAACCACTTAAAACGATGGCGTTAGATGTCGCAATATATGTCAGCGGTGTTGTGATTATCTTTGTGTTTTCTTTTATTGTGTG
>DAOVYR010000195.1 GCA_030635525.1 Candidatus Nanohalarchaeota archaeon
AATCAGAACGATAACTGGTGATATGGCTAGAGCCATTAGCCCGGATAACAACGTATCTGAATCTATTATGTTTATTAATGAAGTGAATACAGTAACTATCACTAAAATAATTGTAAAAAATATTATAGGGTCTTTATATCCACCGGTCAGGGGCATTATGTTGAAGAATCCTTTCGGATTAAAAAGAATCATTTTCGCTTTTTCTATAAAGCCCATGTTCTGGAATTGGGCGGTCTGGGCAGGGTTTGCCGGGCTGTTACCCGGCTTTTCGTTTAGATTGCTTTGTGGGCTGTTGGTGTTTGGAGTTACCGGGTTGTTTTGCATCCCGTTTTGAAGCTGTGGATTCGCCTGTGTATTGTCCGGCGGATTAGGTGCTGTGTCTTGAAATCCTGCCTGATTGTTCGCATCTTTTTCTTTTGTAACCTGATCTACAAGACTATCAATCAGATCCGGTTTATATCCGTTTTGTTTTAGCTGTGATTTTATTGCTTCTGAGTCATGTCCCCGATTAAGTTCGTCTCTTATCCATTTTTCAATATCTGCGTTGTCGGTCATGGTCACCAAACATTCTTTTTAATAATTCTATTTTGTTTGTCCCTTATATAGTTTTTATAAAATGTGCGGTGTTGTCGCAGAACTATTGAGAATTATAATGAATGCAAGTGATTTTGATGTTACGGCTGAATCACTAAACACTATCATCGAACCCTTTGGTCGTGACTTGTGCAACAACTCCGCCCCACAGCCCAAAATCACAAAATATATAAATCTTCGCGCACCAAAATACACATCCAGTGGTGAGTCTTATGACGGGTGGACGTGTTTGCATCAATAATTGAAAGAGAAGCATTTTCAATTAATCCTAAAAATAAACACGGAATCTTTGTAATTCTTTTTGATCAATTTCACTCATCTTTCTATCCGGATGTAAATATCTCTCTTGTCAATCCAGTTTATAATCATAAAAATATGATGAAATTCTAAACGTGACCAAAATGCTGAAACTATACAACACTATGAAAAGAAAAAAAGAGGTCTTCAGGCCTATAAAAGAAGGCGCTGTAACAATCTACGCATGCGGCCCGACAGTATACAACATGCCCCATATCGGAAACTACCGATCCTTCCTCATGACCGACAACTTATGCAGAGTTCTGGAATTCCTCGGTTACAAAGTAAACCTCGTCATGAATCTGACAGATATCGACGACAAGACAATCCGCGACTCAAAAAAAGCGGGAATGTCCTTAAAAGAATTCACAGAAAAATACACTAAAGAATTCTTCCGCGGCCTTGAGATGTTGAACATAAAGCGCGCATCATCTTATCCCAAAGCCACAGGGAACGTAAAAGACATGATCTGCCTCACAAAAAAATTAGTGGATAAAGGCATGGCTTATGAAAAAGGCGGGTCAGTCTATTTCAGGATATCATCATTCAAAGACTACGGCAGGCTATCAAGAATAGATCCCGATAAGATAAAGACAGGTGCCTCTGTAGATGTCGACGAATACGAAAAAGACAATCCGCGAGACTTCGCACTCCTAAAATCATCGTCAGAAGATGAGATAAAGCGCGGCATATATTATGAAAGCCCGTGGGGTAAGGTCAGACCCGGATGGCATATCGAATGCTCTGTAATGGCCATGAAGGCTTTCGGTCCGACATTGGACATCCACACCGGCGGGGTAGACCTCATATTTCCACATCACGAGAACGAGATAGCTCAGTCGGTTGGCGCAACAGGAAAACCATTCGTCGAATATTGGGTACACGGAGAACACCTCATAGTGGACGGCGAAAAGATGAGCAAATCCAAAGGCAACTACTTCACACTCCCCGAAGTCGTCGAAAAATACGGCGGCGACGTAGTACGATACATGTTCATATCATCGCACCACAGGAAACAGCTAGATTACACAGAGGCCTTTGCACATAACGCAAAAAACAACTACCAGAAACTCAAAGAGACACTTGAAAACCTCCTGTTCGCCCTAAAAGAAAAAGACAGCAAATCCTATCCTAAAGACAAAGAGACACTTAAAGCGCTCCCAAGAATCCGAAAAAATTTCAGGGACGCACTGAGTAACGACCTTGACAACCCAGGAGCAATAAAAGCATTCCATGAGCTCGCACATCTTGCAAACAAATACATGCGGGCTGGCAAAAACAGTGGCGTCATCAAAAAAATGCACGCAATTTACAGCGAGTTTGCAGATGTCCTTGGTCTGTTTTCAAAAGTAAAAGACGAAAAGATACCGGAAAATATACTGAATTTAGCAGGAGAGCGCGAACTTGCAAGAAAAAAGAAAGACTGGCAGAAATCAGACGAACTCAGAGAAATAATAAGAGAATCAGGCTACATCATACAAGACTCAGATGATGGTCCAAAGATAAAAAGTGTATATTAAAATTCAGAAATACACAATATCCATAAAATATTTATGCAGGGGTCGCCTAGCGGCTTGGCGTGGGACTGCAAATCCCATTACGAGTGTTCGAATCACTCCCCCTGCTCCATAACATGAATCTCGTTTGTTGCCCGGATTATAAGATAGAAATGTGAGTTGGAGAGTAAGATATACGAATGAAGAGATTTATGCGGTACCTGAAGAAGCAATCGAATAATTATGACTGCGCTGGAGAGCACATGTTACAGAGGTCTGATTTTTGCGCATCCTGGTGCCTGCTCTTCAGAAAGCCAGCCCTACCCGAATATGCTGATGAGCCAGGGCATTATGAGGCTGAATAAGAGTAGAAAGAGTGTTGTCTTTGAGATGGTTTGTGCTGCGCGTTTTGTGTTTTTGATGCCTGCGCCTATCAGTATTTCCTCGAGCATGAGACCGCCGTCAAGGGGGCGCAGGGGG
>DAOVYR010000088.1 GCA_030635525.1 Candidatus Nanohalarchaeota archaeon
CTATTCCGTATACCTGCGCATGTTCAGGAACGTTGACCTTTCAGACACATTCCTGCCGGTAGTTTCAGTCTTCATGGTGATGATCGGCATACAGCTGTTTGTCTCAGGCATTCTTGCAGACATCTGCGTAAAGACCTACTACAAGAGTTTTGACCACAGGCCCTACACAGTAGAGAAAGTCCTGATGTGAGCGTAAGATTTTCTCAATGATGATGTCCGCTTCATGTCTTAGGAATCAAAATAAGGCATGCGAATGTGGCAAGCGAGATGAGCCTGGCTGTAATTCCAAAGAATAACGGATTTCGTGCGGAATTATAGTTTCCTGTCGCGTTGCATTAAGCGTTTTTTACGCGAACTTATAATTTATATTAACTTTATCCCGTTTCGCAGTATTTCTGCAACCAGCGGATCTTTTTTGTTTTTGTAGAAAATGCTTCCAAAATAGTGTATTTCTATTGTTTTTTCGTATTTTTTCTCTGTTTTTTGGACTGCTTTTTGGATATCTTTTTTATTTTCGCCAATAGTGTCTGATATTATTGCGATATCAATGTCTGAGGTATCCCTGAATACGAGTTTTGAGTAAGAGCCGAAAAGATATACATCCATATTTTTGAATCTGCTTAAATACAGGATTATGTCTGTTATTGAGAAATAGGCATTGAGAGGGATTTCTCTTAATTGCTGATATTGCCTGTGGATTATTTCTGATATCTCTTTTGCATGTTCATTCCCGATATTCAGGAAGAAATACCTGTTTTCTCTGCCTATTATTCCTGAGTTGTGAAGGTTAGTAAGTGTTTTGTCCAGTGTTACGTTGTTCATGCGGGTTCTTTCTTTGAGTTCCTTTCTTTGGAATCTCGAACCTTTTGAGAGGGAGATGACTGTCATTATCCTGAATGCGTCATTGTCAAATATGGGGGTTATGATTTACAACACCTCGTTTGCTTTAACCTGCACTTAAGAGTTCTTTTATCTTTTCTATATATACTAAGACGACTTTGTCCTGAAACTCAATGGATTTTTGGCGGTACTCTTCTTTCATGAATTCTGTTCCAGTATAATATTGGGCCTTGACTCTTTCTTTTTTTGCTTCTGCCAGATCATTTGCAAGTGATATGAATTCATGGTATCCTTTTTCTATAAGGTCTGTGATTTCCCTGTTTTTAATCAGTTCTCTTAGTACTTTTATTGTTGTTGCATGCACTTCCATCACGATTCTTATCCTGAATTCTTTTGCAAGTAGCAGTTTTGTGATATCGTGCATTGCATAGTAACCCGAAATAATACTCCATCGTGGGAATGTTTCGATATTTGCTTTGCTGTGATTTTGGTTGTCCTGATAGGATTTTTCAAAGAAGTTCACATATCTTTCTATTTCAAGATCGCTTATTTTCTCTATCTTTCCTTCGTGTGCCAGAGTTTCCAGTCGTACCATAAGATCAGCCTTGTTTTAAATCGTTTTACCATTTATAGGGTATTTTTGTTGCAGTTATTTATATAGTTTACCTTTTTTTTGGTATTTATTGTACCTTCTTATTAGAATTACCATTTTTGTCGCGTTCCATGAGAAGAAGAAGAAGGTATGCGAGGTGAAAGTGCGCCATCATGCGCGTTTCTCCGGCAAGACAAAATATGGAAAAAGCAGGCTTTTCAAGGGTTTTGTCGATATGCTAAAAATCGTAGATTTTTAAGCAGATGGCAAAGCAATTTGCCCGAAGGATTATTGCTTTGACAATATGTTCAGCATCTGGTTCTGGAAGAAGTATTCAGGCAGGCCCCTGCACATGTTCGGTGGGCTCGGGATTGCAAGCGGATCTATCGGCTTTCTTTTAGGCGCCTATTCCGTATACCTGCGCATGTTCAGGAACGTTGACCTTTCAGACACATTCCTGCCGGTAGTTTCAGTCTTCATGGTGATGATCGGCATACAGCTATTCGTCTCAGGCATTCTTGCAGACATCTGCGTAAAGACATATTACAAGAGTTTTGACCACAGGCCCTACACAGTAGAGAAAGTCCTGATGTGAGCCCAAGATTTTCTCAAGTGACCGGTTATCAGGCACAGGCGGTCAATGCTGATTGTTCTACAGATAGCGGAATGCTTATTGGCCTTGTTACCAATCCTATTTTTATCTTCATAATTATCCAGAATAGCCCTTGGCGGTATTGTGTTCTTATTTTGGCTTCCGTTATGTTTTTTAAATGCTTTTTTGGAATGCCCCATAGCTTGTCAGGATTCATTATCTCAATTGCTGTTACCTGATTGTACTTGTCTATGTCAACAATAATTTCTCCAAGTTCAATACTTGACTTTGCAGGCTTGTTTTTATGGATGAGAAGATAGTTTGTTTCATAGTCGTATTTAAATTGGGCATTCATTTTAATCACAGGTTATCTTAGTTTTGCTTTCCTTATTAATTTATCTGTTTTCCGGGTTGTGTGAAATGCAGTTATAATTGTTACCCTGTTCTTTAGTTTTTTATATGTTATCCCGACAACAAGCTTTTTTCTCTTGTTTATCTCAAAATAAATCCGGTAAGACTCATCATGTTTTGATCGGGCAGGATATGCTTTTACTTTAATAAGATTTATGGGATTGCAAAGATTATCCCATACTTCGTCCATTGAAACATTGTGGATATGTTCTATTTTATACTGTAAAATATTCTTGATTTTGAAACCATCTTTCTCTCTTTTTCTAAGAAGTTTTTTAATGTATGAGATGTTCATACTACAATATTTGAATTGCAGAAATATTAATGTTTAGCAGGTGTGCTTTGGTGGCGGTCATCTTTTCTGAGAATCAAAGGCATCATTGACCTGAATATCCGGTGATTTCCGATTCTTGCGGGCTTGATGATTACGGGATGCCTGCATGGTTCTTTTAGAGGGTATTTAGGGAGTTGATCTTTCTGACACATTCCTGCCGGTAGTTTCAGTCTTCATGGTGATGATCGGCATACAGCTGTTCGTCTCAGGCATACTTGCAGACATCTGCGTAAAGACCTATTACAAAAGTTTTGACCACAGGCCCTACACAGTAGAGAAAGTCCTGATGTGAGAGAGTTGTGGCTTAATCTCTTCGTTTCAGTAATTCTTTCATCTTTGCCAGGAATTTGCCTGCGTTTTCAATACAGTCTATTGCTGTTTCTTCTGAATGAGTATACCTGTAGTCTGCATCTTCCCTCCATTCCATTGCTGATGAAAGATAGTCCAGATAGATACTTTCTAATCTCCCTTTTTTGATGAGGTCTTCTAATACAACCTGTACTGCAAAGTGCCTTTTTTCTTTTAGTCCCAATGAGAATAGAACGGCTCTTGCAGCATGGAACATGCAATAATATGATTTTATGATGCACCACTTGAAATCTTTTTCCTCAAAGGCATGTTTTGCTCTTTCAAAATCATAATCTGCTTCAGAGAGTTCTTTTTCGATGATTTTCGGATCTGGCTCTGTTTTTCTTAAATATCCTTTCTCTATGCATCCCTGTATGTCTGTCATGCCATCAACTCTATCCTGTCTTTTTCAAGTCTTTCATAAAAGGCGGGATCCTTTTTATAGAGATTTAACCATTCTCTTTTTGTAAATATGGTGAGTTTTATTTCTTTTTTTGATTCTTTTCTTAGAGGGTAAAGTTTTGCTTCCAATTCGTTTGTTTTTGCATCACCGATTATGAGTATGTCCCAGTCACTGTTTTCGTCGTCTTCGCCTCTTGCGACTGATCCGTATAGGTATATTTTGAGTTCAAGTTGTTTTGCGATAGCTTGCAGGTGATATCTGAGCGGCTGTGAGAGGCTGTATGATATTTTCAGGTGCTTCACTACGGGATTGTCCCTGTTCAGCCTGTAGAAGTTCATTTTCCCGTGCTTTGTAAGCAGAAGGTAGTTTTCGCATGCGAGCAGTTTTAGGTATTTGTTTACTGCGCCCTGACTGATTCCTGTTTTTTCGTGGATTTCTTTTTCATAGTATTCTTTGCCTGTTGTGAAGAAGGATATGAGGAGTTTTATTGCGATATTGGATTTCCATATGATACTTTCAGATGAATTTGTTTTCATGTAGGTGAATTTGTTTTCATAGGTATATATATTTTTGCTTTTTGCGTCTGAAAGTTTTTTAGAACCCCCGGATAGAGGGTATTCTTTGCCGCATGCCAATCATCACCATAAACTTCGTCCCATGCATTCTTGCAAAGACCTATTACAAGAGTTTTGAACGCAAGCCCTATACACTAGAGAAAGTCCTGATGTAACACATTACACAAAAGTCTGTAATTGATTACATGCCTGCGCTGTTTTGTGGATAGTAAGGGCTCAAAAATCATGGAAATTTCGGTTAAATTTAGGCATTTCCAAGCTTTTTTATCGTCGGTTCATACAGTATATACGATCAAAAATAAGCCCGTTACCCTAACTTCGATTTTGTCCAGTCCAGAAATCTTCTTGCGCGAATCAAAAGCAGATTAGCATCTCTTTCATTTGTTTCTTTTTCTGTGTACCCAAACTCGCCTCTCTTCTCCAAAGCTTCTGCTACGACTTCTTTCTTGTTTTCTTTGCTTTGCGATGCTTCAACGTGGAGCATTATAGCTTCCCTATGGTCTTTACTTGCCCTTTTTCCGATACTGAAAATACAAAACGCATCATTGGCTAAGATTATTGCCTGCGATGAGTCAAACAAACATGCATTGAGCCTTCGCTTTTGATAATTTTCCAGTGCTGATGAATAAAATTCTTCAGATTTTTTCAGGAATTTCACAGATTCATCTTTTCTTATTTCTTTTGCCATATGATATCCTCCAGATCTTTGCCGTATATTAGTATGTGTGTAGCAGCTACTTTTAGGGCGAATTCTTCGCCATTTCTTGCCTTTTTCCTATATTCTTCAACACTCATTGCCATAATAGAGATATGGATTCCAAATTCTTCGCTTAGTTTTGCTGAAATCTTATATATCTCATCTTTTGATATATTCTTTTTTAGCAATACCATTATGTCTATATCACTCCCGGGTTTCAGTACTGTTACGCTTGATCCGAATCTCACTATGCTTTCCGGGTTAAGCTTCGCCAGTTCTTTTTTTAGGCTGTTTTCTAATTCGGATAATAGTTTTTCGTCCTGTTCCAGTGCATTGACCATGGCTCCTGCTAATTTAGTGGATGATAGTTCATAAACGATGCTTCGTCCAATGCTTTTGCTCTTTAGTAGCCCGCTTGTTTCCAGTTCTCTCAGGCATTCGCTCGCTCTTGATTTGGATATTGCAAGCTTCCTTGCAACGTCGGATATCTGCAGCGAATTTTTCTCCTTTGAAAAGAGAATAGCGATTCTTGTTTTTATTTTTGTATTTAATATGTCTTCAAGCATAGGTTCTTTTTATGTTATGAAGTTTAAATAGTTCACTATTTTTCGAACATATGTTCGATTTTTCGAACATGATAATTTTTTTAGAACCAAGAGAGAGA
>DAOVYR010000137.1 GCA_030635525.1 Candidatus Nanohalarchaeota archaeon
AAAGAGGAGAAAAAAGAGACAATAAAAACTGATCCGACTTTCCGGTTGAGAGACGCGAACCTGAGAACCATCGCTGCGCGTGGTACGCTGACGCGCTGGGGCGACGTAAATCTCGGCAAATGCGTCGTTGTGCAGGGCCTGGACCAGGGAGGGCAATTCGACGAAGGCGTTGACCTCAACCCAACAGGCGTCGGCGGGTTTACGCAGAACGCATTCTACGGCATGTCATTTGAGCTTGGAAAGGACAACTGGGAAAGAGTGAAAGGCGATGAGTGGATAGAGACGGGCCATGCCAACCCTGAATACCACCAGATGATACTCGGCCAGAAAGCCACTTACGAGGACAAGATGAAACAGGGTCTCGCAGGCATATCACAATCTGTCGCGGACCTTGAGCTGCTTGAGCATGATGTTCGCAAGTACGAAGAATACAGGGGATACCTGGATGGTCTTGACAGTGATGATAAAAAGAAAAAAAGGGCCGCTACATTCGCAATAAAGACAATCTTTGTGGATCAGGTAGACTTCCATGCCGGCGGCGGCGGCCAGGGAGCAGGAAGGTTGTCGTTAGCGTTTATGCGAAATAATAATATCATGCCGACAATTGTCAATGACTTTTTGATGATGGACTCGCTTGATGACATCCGCGAAGGAGGGAAGTTCGTAAACATGGCTGACGTTGAGAAGAAGATGCTTGAATCCAAATGGACACTCTATGATCAATGGCTTGGCGTTTTTCGCAGTGCAATCATGCAGAGGCTTGAAAGGATCGAGACTCTCCGCAGGAGCCGTGAGTTTACAATTGATCAGTTTCGAAACTGGCTGAAGCCTATCATGATGAGATACAGGCTGATAGAGACAGGACTTGCCAAACCGACAAGGGAGGGACCTGCCCAGTTTGGGAGGAAGGATCTGAGAAGGCACCATTATCATTCAGTGGCGCAGGGTGTCTCTTACAATGGGTGGACTATGTGGTACTATAAACCGCTTACAAATCCTGAGCAGCACACCTATGCTGCTGAACTTCGGGCAAAAGCGATACTGGACGGGGAATATGGGAAACATTATGGTTATGACAAATGGACACAGGATAATTTGATATTTGACAGGGAAAAGGGGCTTATCGCTGATTACCCATGGATAAGGAAAGACTGGGTAGATGAGAAAGCAAAGGCAATATCTAAAAAACTGGTGGGAAAGAGAAGGGATTATTATTCTTTTGCAACTGTTGATGTCTGCAAGACAGTGAATAAGCTGGTCACAGGTACACTGCTTGAAGACACGGATTTTTTCTTTAACATGTATGTCCTCTCTGCTAATGTCATGCTTGTGAAGATGCTTGAAATGGAGGCGAAAAATGAGGATCTCGAGGTGTTTCTTGATAAGATGCTTGGTCTTCCGCCCGAGGTTGAGAAAAAGTACGAAGGCAAAGTCGTATGGTACAAAAAGATGGCTTTTGGCTACGAGATAGATGGCGAGAAATTCAAGACCAAAAAGATTATGCGCAAGAAGTATCCGGAGCCGGAATATTATCTGTCGCCTATAAGCGTTGACAGTGAAACACAGAAGACATTGAAGAGCATCAGTGGTCTCTTCTATCTTGACATGTGGCTGTTCAAGAAAAGAGGACCCTATGAGCACCAATTCTACGACAGGTTCACAAAACATTACCTGAAACTGAGCGGGCAGAGATTTAACGGCATACTGGACATGATCATGAGGCGTATGAAGCTTGAAGACGTGTCCTAGCATAAGTTTTTAAGATTCCCTCCTATTTATTACTGCGTGGAAACAGAAGACAACATCATATTTAAAAGTGTAACAATTGCCTGCATGGCAGGAATCGTCCTGATTAGCCTGCTGGCCCTTACTGGCGCAAAAGACAATGGCTTCACAGAACTTTATTTTCTTGATTATGAAAAGGCACCTGCGAAGAATGCAGTAACTTTCAAGTATGGTATCACAAACCACGAAGGAAAAGAAACAGGATACAATGTACGCTTCTTAATCGACAATAACACTCTAAGAAACAGGAAAACAACACTCAAAGACAACGAAATATTCACAGAAGAGTACACACTGCCCCTTGATACAAATCCTTCTGTCACTCACAAGGTAATCGTAGATATACAGTATTTAAATGAGACCCAGGGAATCCACTTTTTCACCATGGGAGTTTCTTAGATTTATAGAATTTAGGTGATATTATTAAAATTGCTCTGGTATCTGACGTAATCTACCCCTATGTCAAAGGCGGCGCAGAAAGAAGGACTTACAAGATTGCAAAGTCGCTTCGAAAAAGAGGACATGAGGTCCATCTAATCGGGATGAAATGGTGGGGTGGTGACTCATCTTTTGTAAGAGACAAAATACATCACCACGGCGTGTGCAAATGCAAAAACCTCTACAACAAGGATAAGAGAAGATCCATACGCGAAGCTGTGAGATTCTCGCTTTATCTGACAGTCCATTTCCTGAAAAACGATTATGACCTCATTGACTCAAATGAGTTTCCTTATCTGCCAAATTTTATTGTCAAAGGATACTGCGCTCTGAAAAAAAAACCAATGATTATCACATGGCATGAAGTATGGGATGATTGCTGGTATGGCTATCTGGGACCGTGTCTGGGCAGAGTTGGCAGGTTAATTGAAAAAGGAACAGTCAAACTGCCTGACATGATAATCGCTAACTCCAGAAAGACAAAAGAAGACCTGATATTGAAATTTGGTGTCGGAAGCGGGAAAATTATTGTCATCCCGCCGATAGTGCCGCCTGATACTTCGCATGTCCTCCCATCACCTGAAAAGTACGATCTTCTTTTTTGCGGGAGACTGATAAAGGAAAAGAATGTGGGGTTACTGGTAAAAGCAATGAAGAATCTGAATCCCAATGTGACCTGTGCGATTATAGGAGATGGTCCCGAAAAAAAGAATCTGGAGTCACTTGTAAAAACACACGGGCTTGAAGACAGGGTAGAATTCCTGGGTTTTTTAAGGCGCCATAACGATGTCCTCTCTTATATGAAATCCTCGAGATTGTTCATCTTCCCCTCATTGAGAGAAGGCTTCGGAACCGCAGTGCTGGAAGCAAACGTCTGCGGCTTGCCTGTAATCGTGGTCGACAGTGACCGCAACGCATCCAGACATCTCATTGAAGACGGAGTCAATGGATTTATATGTGAGAATGATGTAGAAGCGCTCTCTTGGAAAATCGCGCATATTCTCGACAAAGAAGAGTTAAGGAAGAAAATGGCGGAGAACTGCAAAAAGATCGCTTTCAAGCACCGGCAATCTGAATCCGTACAAAAGATTGAAAAAATATACACCGATTTACAAAACCGTCTACGAAACCCTGCAGGATATCAAAAACAAGAAAAAGTGAGAGCAAAACCAAAAAATGAAATTCTCAACAGAAATGCAGAATCCCCTACTCCAAGACCTTAACTGTGTCAATCTTCCCATCCCCGTCCATATCATACCCGCGCACTAAACAGCCCCAGTTGTCTTCACCTGCGTATTTCCCAAGGACCTTATCCGTATGCCGTGTAAATGCGATGATTGCTGCCTTTGTGCCGCCGTTCGTATTTCCTGCAATAAGGATGATACTTTTCTCAGTATTATTGGGATTCACAATTTTCGATATTATACCAATATTATCGTCAGTATATGTTTTGTTCGTAACCTCTGAATATATTGATCTGTAAGGGAATTTATCTTCAAGATATCTTATGGGGAGATATGGGTTAAGTTCCTTTGTTATGATATTTGTAAGTATCCCGCCGACAAGAATAAGATTTTCATTAATCTTATTCTCGGCTTTTATATCCACGTCGAGGCGGGCGCAAAAATCCTTTGCCGTAATCCCATATTGTCCCAGAAAGAGTCCCAACTCTATTGCATAATGGCCGTCCCTTGACCTGACCTGGCGCGGACCATGCGGATCAGGCGATCCGACAACAATTGTAGAATTAAGCCTTCCATTCGTCATATGGGGATAAAGGAATTGTTTCAGCTTGCCTGACTGGTTTGATTTTGGAAAGTCTATGGATTTTTCATCG
>DAOVYR010000079.1 GCA_030635525.1 Candidatus Nanohalarchaeota archaeon
CATTAAATCAAAACCAAAACATAAAATCATTACCAAAAACCCCTAAACAAACCCAAGCAAAAGCCCGCCCTGGTACACAATCACCGCGCAGACCCACGCAACAACACACGTATACACAACAACAAACAAAGGCCACTTCCAAGAATTAGTCTCACGCCGTATAGCCGCAACAACCGCCATACATGGCACATAAAGAAGCACCATCACAACAAAAGCCGCAGCAGAAAGCGGCGTAAAATGACTGGATATGACATCACCCAACCCCGCATCCTCAACACCGTAAAGCGTCCCGAAAGTCCCGACAACAACCTCCTTCGCAGCAAACCCGAACAGAAGCGCAACCGCCGACTGCCAGTCCCCAAACCCGCACGGCTCAAACACAGGCGCAATCACCCCCCCGATCTGGCCGATAAAGCTCTCCTGGGATGCATACTCAACCCCCCACGGCATACTCGCAAGCACCCAGATAACAACAACAGCCGCAAAAATAATCGTGCCCGCCTTCCGCACAAACATCCACGACCTTTCAGAAGCATGAATCAAAATCCCCTTGACCGCAGGCCACCTGTACGGCGGAAGCTCCATAACCAAAGGCGAAGAAAGCCCGCGAAACATAGTCCTCTTAAAAAGCATCCCGCTAAGAATCGCAACAAAAACCCCGAAAAGATAGATCAGAAATATGATAGTCCCCTGATTTGCACTAAAAAACGCCCCGACAAACAAAACATACACAGGCAAGCGAGCAGAGCACGACATAAATGGATTTATCAGCATCGTAAGAATCCTGTCCTTCTCATTCTCAAGCGTCCGGGTAGCCATAATAGCAGGCACATTGCACCCAAAGCCGATAATCATAGGAATAAACGACTTCCCGTGAAGCCCCACCTTATGCATCACCTTATCCATAATAAACGCGGCACGCGCCATATACCCAGAATCCTCCAAAATCGCGATCATCATAAACAAAAGAAAGATATTCGGCACAAAAACAAGAACCGCCCCGACACCTGAAATCACCCCGTCAACCACAAGCGAATTAACCCATGCAGGTCCCCCAGCACCCTCAATAAACGCACCGGCACCATCCGAAATAAGCCCGACCAAAAAATCAATCAGCTCCATAAAAGGCGCCCCGGCACTAAAAGTCACCTGGAACATCATCCACATCATAAGAAAAAAAATAGGAATCCCAAGCACCCGATGCATAACAACCTTATCAATACTCTCAGAAGTGCTCAGCCTGTTGACCTCCTCCTTCACAACCGCCTCCCTCACCACACCGCCGATAAAACCATAACGTGCATCAGCAACCGAACAGTCCACATCCTCCCCGAAAACCTCCAAAAGATGCTCCCTCTTTCTGGCCGCCTCCAAAACAACCTCGCTGCCCCCATCAAACTTCCGCACAATCTCAACAACCTGCAAATCATTCTCAAGCAGCTTGATCGCAAGCCACTTAACATTATACTTCGACGGCAACTCAATCTTGTCAAGCATCACCTCAATCTCAGAAGCATGCCCCTCAATCTCACTCCCGTAAGTAACAACCGGCCTATGCTCCTTCTTGCCATGAGCCGCATCGCAAACAACATCCAGAAACTCATTAACCCCTGCCTTCTTATTCGCCTCGATCTTGACAACAGGAACCCCGAGAAAATGACTCATCTTCTCCTCATCAACATAAATCCCCTTCTTTTCAGCCATCTTCACCATATTAAGTGCAACAACCACATTCGCCCCAAGCTCAAGAAGCTGCGTACAAAGATACAGGTTCCTCTCGATATTGCACGCATCAACCACATGAACAACAATATCCGGCGCCTCATCAACAACATAATCCCTAGCGACAATCTCCTCAATAGAATAAGCAGTCAGGCTATAAGTCCCCGGAAGATCCACAACCTCAATATCATGCCCCTTATACTTAACCTGTCCCTCCTTCCTCTCGACAGTCTTACCCGGCCAGTTCCCCACATGCTGGTGCGCACCCGTAATCGCATTAAAAAGCGTACTCTTACCCACATTCGGATTCCCAGAGAGAGCAACCCTCAACTTATGACTCATATATCTCACTCAACCATGATCTTCATAGCCTGCCCTCTCCCCACAACAATCCTCGAATCAAGAACCTTAAGAATAACAGGTCCGCAGACATCATTCTTATACACAAGAACCTCAGAACCTTCATAAAGACCAAGCTCGCCAAGCCTTTTTTTCATCCTCTCGCCCGACACAATATCCTTTATCCTGACAACACTGCCCTGTGTAGCCATAGAAAGCGCCATACTCATCCGATCACCTCAACAACAATCATCGCCGCTTCCTCTTTTCTAAGACTCAGATTATACCCGCGCACCTTAACATCAATAGGATCCCCAAGCGGCGCAACCTTCGCAACCTCGACCACCGCGCCCTTAGTCACACCCATCTCAAGAAGCCTCCTGAAAACCGCACCGGAACCATTTAACTTGATGATCCTGCCCGTATGTTTGACCCTAAGCTTATCTAAAGTAACTTCTTTTTCCATCCTATAGTTATATACGATAGGAATATATATAGGTATTCCTAACATTTTTCATCGTGGATAAAGTATGAACCAGCGATGAAAAAGCTTGGAATCATTCCTATATCACAAATATTCCTTGATTCGCCAGATACAGCTATAGTTAACGTCGTTACTAAATAGACAAACTTCACCAAAAACCAAGAGACGTTAATCTATCCGGGTGAATCTTCGATTCACTGGATCCTAAAATTGCATAGCAATTTTAAGGATATGGTGAAGACATTATTTTCAACATAGTTGAAAAGCTTGAGACGTAGTCTCATGAGTTCCAAAAGTTATGTCTTCAACTATATATATATCTATGTTTGAGCAAAAAGTATAGTGAATAATCTAAATGTGTTGACAAAAAATGAAATATAAAACAAAAAAATCTTTAGTTGAGATGGAACAGAAAGTCTTCGACATAAAAGACGACCCTATGCCAAAAGGCACATGGTGGTGGTGGTTCTGGCTCTTCTTCATAGACAACCCCAAAGACCCCAAAAAGCCACGCCAGCTAATGATCCTATGGTCCACAAAAAACAATAAAAAACTATCCTGCAACAACCAGGACATAAAATTCACCAATTCAAAAGACAGGAGCGCTCTTGACGGCGTCGTAGCTGCCTGGTACTATGACGGCAAAAAAATGCACCACAACTATCTTCTCGAGCAATGCGCACTAAACATATCAAAGAACCGGATCGCGACAGACTCCCACCCGGCAACATCATTCACAATAACCAAAAATCAAAGCACAATAAAGATAGGAGACGAATTTGAAATCACCGCAAAACCAATAATCAATCACAACTTCACAAAACCCATCCATAATTCACACACATACCGGCTCAACAAAGGATATTCAATAATCAAGCAAAACCATCTGACTATAACAGGAAAACACAAAAACAAGCCCATACACGGAACCGCTTACTTCCAGCGCGTCTTCGTAAACGCACCCGCAATCCCGTGGTACTGGGGCATATTCCACTTCGAAAACAACTCCATCCTGACCTATATCAACAATTATCTGCTTGGAAAATCCTTCAAAAAAGACATAACCTACTTCGACGGCACCAAAATCCATGAATTCATTGACATAACCATAAAAAAATCAAAAGAAACCCCGCCGTCATTTAAAATCTCAGGACAAAACAGACACGAAAAAATAAGCTTCAAAGTAAACTCTTATTCCCACTCTTCATGGACATTCAAAAAAAAAGCGCACAAAATCATCCCAAACAAACTGGTCTACAACGAATATCCTGCAACAATTTCAGATATGGAACTCATAGACAAAAAGACAGGCAAAAACATAACTCCAAAAGACCTTGGAAGCTCAGTAGGCAACGCAGAGCATGCGACCGGCTTCCTTCTCTAAAACTCTACTCATCCACAAGATACACCCGCGCAACCTCATCAGAATACGCAAGCTCAAGCCCATCAATCTCCTCAGCGCGAGCACCTCTCCCGGCAACAGTACCCAAAAACTCCTCGCTATCAGGCTCCTTTGGCTCTTCACCGAGAGACGCATAAAATGCAAACGACTTATCCGCATCCTTATTCTGGACATAAAATACACTGGCACCATACTTATCCATTACCTCAAGCAACCCTTTGGAATCCTCACCCAGAAGCGCCCCGGAAACATCCAAAATAACATCATGAGACACACAATCAGGACACTCAATCTCATCCACAGACATCCCAACATATTTGGACACCGTTGTAACAAGAATCTCCCTCGAAGGACCATCAACCACCACCTCCCGCATCCCATAAGCCCGTATCATGTGCCCGTGATCCCACCAGCAAAACACAACAACATCATCCAAAGTATTCTCCCTGATCCAGTCAAGCCCCGGCCTCACATAATCTGGTAGCATCATATCCGGCTCAACAACCACGCCATCCTTGACATAACGGATCATCTTCATAGAAGAACTCCTGTTGCCGACCGTAACTTCCGTATCAACAAGAGTCAGGTTATACTTCCCCCCGATCTCCTCAATACCTGTGACTTCCTTCAGAACCTCATCTGCCTGAGGCGCACTCTCAGGCCGGGCACATCCCGAAGCCAGCACAACCCCGATAACCATCAAAACCAAAAAACCATTCATCTTTAGCATAATACCTATCTATACTTATCCCCCCTTATTAAAACCCGCCCTTATTCAACCCCACATAAGCGCACTGCCCAAAACCAATCCCATAATCTCCGCACGCAACCTCGCGATTCACAAGCACCCCTCTCTTTTGCAGAAACCCTGAAATAATAGAATTATAGCCGACCCCTCCCGAAAACACAACCCTTCTGTCCCGGTCATACTTGCGCGCAATCTCAAACAATCCCGACGCAAGATAATGATGCGCAGTAGCAGCAAGCCTCCTCTTATCCTTCTCAATATTTTCATAGATGAACTCAAAAAGCCGCGTAGTATCCAGGATCCACCTGTCCTTTCGCGCAATCACCGGCTCAAGCTCAAACGGCTTTGCCAAAAGAGCATACTTCTCAAGCGCAATCGCAGGCTCCCCCGCGTAACTCCTCTTCCTGCAGACACCAAGAAACGCAGACACCGCATCAAGCACCCTGCCACAGCTCGTAGTCAAAGCCACATTAAACCCTGCGTCCGCCTGTCTGGAAAGCACATTGGCCTCACTCTCATCAAACATCTTCAATTTCATAATCTCATCATCCGACAAAAACCTGCGCACAATCCCGAAAAGCATCTTCCGCGGATCAAGAACCGCACTCTCCCCACCCACCATCATCTGCTCCTCAAGCGACCCCACTCTCTTGTCACCAAGAAACACCTCTCCTCCCCATATCTTCCCGTCACTCCCATACCCTGTCCCGTCACACGCAATCCCCACAAAACCATCTTTGGACAATCCATGCTCAAAAGCGCACGAATACACATGCGCAACATGATGCTGCACCTCAATAAAATCACACCCGATCTCCCCTGCAACCTCCCGGCCATACTCCCTGGAAACATAGCCCGGGTGACTGTCACAAGCCACGCAATCAATTTCGCCGCCCAAAAATTTGCGCACTTTTGTGAGACTTACCCCCAAGCGCTCCATATTCCCGATATACGCAAGATCCCCGAAATTAAGAGACATGCGCCCCTTATTTCCATCAAAAACACAA
>DAOVYR010000083.1 GCA_030635525.1 Candidatus Nanohalarchaeota archaeon
GCAGTTGATTAGTGCAGATCCCGCCAACCCCCAACTGGTAAATGTTACCATTTACCTCGCCACAACAGGTGAAATTGATAACGTAAAATTAATAGACTATATCCCGACAGGCATGAGCAATCACACACCACACTCAATGTCTGGTAGCTATAGTACATACAATCGTACATTACTGGGTACAATGACAACAACTGACGGGTTTACTATGGATGCTTGGGAAATCACAAATCCGGCTGATAGTGAAGGTTGGGACATGACTGATGGTCAATACATACAATTCACATACCAGCTAAACCTCTCAACCCCCGGTCTCTACATCCTCCCTGTCCAGATTGCAGCATTCGACCCTGGTGTAGATAATGGCATCTCACTGACTCGCTACGGCATGATAAAATATGTCGTCCCTGAAAAAACTCTTCCACTGGTAATCGACGAAGACGACGAACTGCGGTTATTCAAAACAGTGATGATTGGCAACCCCGGAGTATGGCGAAAATCATTTATCGTATACAACCCGAACTCAAAACCCATAAAATCTCAGTTCAGGACCGAAGTATTCAAAGACACAGTTGAATCTTATGCAAATTACTATGATGCTTACGGCAAGAACATAGAAGAAAGCGTCGACACAGACGTAACCGACAACCGAAAATACATCTTCTGGGAAAGCACACTAAAGCCCTACGAGTCAAGAACATACGAGCTCAGGGTCCTGACACCGCCTGCAGTAGAAGTAGACCGGGATATTGAAGTACTCGAGAAACTTGAAAACAAGCACGTAAAACTGAAAGCAGATATTGTAATCAAAAACTTTGCAGAAGAGCCATACACAAACCTGAAACTGAATCTCAACATACCAAAAGACAACATATTCGAACTAACTGATGCCTTCGGGAAAGACGTGTCCTACACCGGCGATGCTTCAGCCACGACCGTAACAATACCCCGCCTTGGCGCAAACACAGTCCAGAGTCTTTCTGTAACATACAGGCAAAGCTATCCTACCGTAATAATTACTCCTGACAGGACAAGATACGACTCTGGCGATATAGCCAACCTTGAAATACTCATAATCAACGGCGGCGAAATAATAGAGAACCCCTCATTTGAAACCGAGATATACACAGAAGACATGGACTTGGTATACGCAGACATAATACGCCTCGAAAAATCCTTGAAGCCGCTCGAAAAAACAGAACTCTCAAGCAAATTCCTATTGCCTATGAACGCGCCGACAGGAAGATACATCGCAAACATAAGATTCTCAGAAGACATGACAACCGTCACAGAATCCACAATCAACTTTTATGTACTTGGAATAAAAGGCGACTCATCAAGCAGCGCAAAAGTCCTCATAATAGTCCTCATTGGAGCAGTCCTGATATACTTTGCATACCGGCGGCTGGTCCGGGTAACGAAAAAATAAAACATGGTTTGCATCATGGAAATCTTTGGAATCTCTGTAGAATTGCTGGACGTAATATTTTACTTTTGTGTAATCTTGGTAATGTATTTCATATTACTGGAATTTGAATTCCGCGAAATCAGGAAACTGACCAAAGGTTTCGACAATGAAGAGATACAATATGAAAAAGAAGTACGGGAACTAAAAGAAGATATAGCCCGTCTCACAAAACTCGTAGAATCAAAAGGATGATAAAATATGTTTGTACCTGTACTCGGCTATTTTATAGATGTTGAAGAAGCAATCATCGTCTTATGCATAGTCATTGTTGCATATCTTGCTGTAATGCACGTAGAATTCAAGCAGTTGAAACTCATATCCCATAAGTTTTCAAAAGAAGACACAGAGTTTACCAAATGCCTCCGCGAACTAAAAACAGACCTGAACACCTTAAGTGATATGGTGAAGGTAAAAGAACTCAAAACAATATCCTCGCACGTTGCAGGCGCCGCTGCTCAGGTCCCTGAACACGAACCAGAACCATCAAAAAATGAATCCCCTGCAGTTGTTGTAGAAAACGGACCCAAAAAAGACACAGACCAAACAGACACGACTTCATTAAAAGACATGCTCAACAAAGTCTGATTCAGATTCTTATACTGGCATCACAGAAAACATTTTCTTCACACATATAAACATTAATGACCAATATAACCCTATACTGATATAGTGATATGACCCCGCGCTTGCATGCGCTATACACCCCGTCATTATCGTACCATCCTTCCCAAAAATACGCACATCAGGCAATCATGATTGTGAATCCGATGCAGGAAAGAAAAATGCATTTCAATAGAAAGACATATCTAGTCTTAACTCTTTTTCTCCTCATCATCGCAGCATCCACACTCGTAATAAGCGCCACAGGCACAGAACCCGCCTTCTCTGAGCAATTGACATTCACCCTCGACCTTGACGCGCCATTATTCAACTACAGCCAGGCAAGATTCGACGACTCATCCACCTTATCAGAGATCGAATTTGAGTTTCGCGAAAACAAGACAATAGGCATCATCATCCCGAAAAACTCACAGGTCACAAAAGCCGAATTCAACCTGACAGGCGTCATCCGCCCATATAAGCAGTGTGTCGGCACTGCCGGCACCGATAATGACTGCACAATGGCCCGATCCACAGCAATTTCAGCTATAGCGGTAGCTGAGATTGATCCCTCACATGATAGTCTGGAGATAGCCATAACAACAAGTGAAAATACAGACACAGTAAATACTATCTTCATTACAAACAATACTGGCGGAGTAATCTGGGCAAGAAAATCAACCACAGCACAATATCCATCAAGAGACATTGCACTGGGACCTTTTATTGACAATGAAAATGAGTCAATAGTCGCAGGAGACTATGGTATCAACGTATATGACATCTCAGGCAATTTAATTTGGAACTATAGCGCTGGCGGTACTGCAGTCTATTCTGTAGCAATTGGAAATCTCACGAATGGTGCAGAAAACGAACTAGTTTACGGCGACAACAACGGTCTGGTCGCAATCCTCAATACCTCAAGCAACACCACAGGAGATTTATGCAACTTCAGTACAGGAAGCAAAATAAATTCATTAGTCATATCAGATATTGACGAAGACGGGCAAAACGAAATACTTGCAGCAAGCAACCAAAAATTATATATTCTTGATTCAGCATGCAACGAGGTATGGAACTACACGACAAGCAACTATATCATAAACTCAATAGCAGTCAAAGACCTTCTTATCCTTGACAGCGGCAAAGAGATAATTCTTGGAACAAGAAGCACAACAACAGGAGGAAAATACTATTTGATCAATTCAACAGGAAACTTTCTATGGGATCGCACAACTTCTGCAGAGATCCTCTCAGTAGTGGCTGGTGAATTTGACTATCTCAATCCTGGTTACGAAATATTAGGCGGAACAGGAGGATACCATATACACTTATTAAACAGCAATGGAACCATCTATTGGACATATAATACAAGTACTGAAACAGAAGTAAGCGCACTCGCCTTAGGCAATCTGTCACAGGACACAGGCTACAACACAAACGAACTGGTTTTGGGCACACAAGGCACATTTTTTGATGAAGGCAACCTCCAGATCCTAAACTTCGACAACTTCCCGACAAACATAACTATGGACATTGGCGCAGACGCAGCAACCGAATGGAACTACACTGAAGGAGACGGACGGCTCAGAAACTCAACAAAAGCAAACAGCACACAAATCCTCACAGCAATAAACAGCTACATCCAAAACAACTGCACACAGGACCTCTGCACAATACCAATAACCTTCCATTCAGACATAGAAGGCATCCTCGAAGTCCGTATAAACTTTGAATACACCTACAATGCATCAGGCGACATAAATTACACATCCATCAACTACTGGACAAAAACCGAAAACATCCGCGTAAACGAATCAATAATCGCCCGCGCAAAAAACATCACCTTTACAGACCCTGCCCTGAACATCACAATCAAATACATAAACATCAACTCATCAGCAACACAATGCGGATTCGATGGCGAAAACTACACAAACGCAACCCTTGCCGGAATAAACTACTGCAACATCTCATCCCGCACCCCCCTATTCAAATCAGTACCAAGTGAAAACATAAGCAAAATCCTCTGGGACGACCAGATGGAAAAAGAAATACCCGTCACAATGACAACAGGCATCCAATACTACACAGAAGGCCTGGACAACTACTTCTGGCGAAAAAACATAAACCTGACAAGCAACAACACATACACAAGCCAGTCATTCACAAACATAACAGCAAACATCACCCTAAACGATTCATCTGACGCAGTACGTGGCAACGAATACCTCAACGTGACATGGGGCGCAGAAACATGCAACATAATACCATCGCAAGAACAATCCACATGCGACACCGCCCCTCCTGAAACACAAATGACATGCAACTCAAGCACCTTCTACGTATGCAAAAAAGACACAGACAGTAACGGCGTCTTTGACTTCATCAAATGGATCCATCCCATCCTAAACGCAATCCATCAGGTATTCTACCAGGCCGGCGGCGAATCAAACCTAAACCCCAACCTCACAGCAGCCAACGTCACACCACAGGAAAACACATGGAACACATACTTCAACTATTCCATCCGCGTCAATGACACAGAAAACGACCTCATAAACATAACATTACTCACCTACTCAGAACTCACACACACATGGCAACACCGCCAGTCAAAAAACATCACTGGAGTTGGCACAGTCTGGTTCAACATCTCACTGGAAAAAGAGATGACCGGCACCAACAATAAATACAAATACCTTTATCAGGACTTCAATGCCACATGGTCCTCCCCCATACACTCACAAGCCCAAACCTCAAACAGCACAGGCCCCAACATAACAAAACACAACATAGAAATAACAGAAATAACCGGACACAACACAGACGTCATAAGAGGCGGCAACCAAACCCTCCTCCTAGTCCGCATAAACGACACAACCCAAAACCAATACATAGACGAGACAGGTGTCCTATGCACATTCAACATAACCTACGACAAAACAAACTTCAATGAGACCTACACAACCACCGTAAACGACACAGGCCACTGTAATTACACCTTTGCACCCAACAGCACCTACGAAATAGGCACGCAAACATGGCTCGTAACAGTAGACCCGCGCTACTACTTCCCCCCGTCCCCCCCTGTAAACTGGACATTGAACGTCATGGGAAAACTAAACCTCTCACTAACCCGTCCCGCATACAACCAGGTACACACAAGAAACACAACACTGGACATGACAGCACACCTCATAAACCAGTACAATGAAGACATAAACTCATCAACAATAATCGCATCGGACTACAACTGCTCATGGTACTTCAACAACACATACCTCACAACAACAACCATAAACAACAGCGGCTACTGCAACTACTCATACAACCCAAACTGCGCCTATGCCCGGCTCAAAGACTATGAAATCGAAGTAAAACTAAACTACACCCAAAACCCCCGCAACTACACAATAATCACAGACACCTCACAAACAACC
>DAOVYR010000023.1 GCA_030635525.1 Candidatus Nanohalarchaeota archaeon
GCCATAAAAACACCTCAAAAAAATTTTAACTCATTCTCCTTTCATTGATTATCAAAAATCATAGGATATTGGTGGAAATTGGATAATCCTAAGCTTTTTTATTGTTCGGGTCATACTTCATATACAATCAAAAACCATGACATACTTTATATTCAATTATTCAATCAAAAAAGCAATACTAATGATTGGTCATGGACTTTTAAATACTTTGCCAAAAATACAGAAACAAGAAACCATTCACATCAGGACAATCATCCAAAAAAAGAAAAAGAAAAATCTGTGAAACACTCAAAAAAAGTGTCTCACAGATCCATTCAATTCATAATTTACTCATCTTCCTCAGCAGGTGCTTCTTCTTCAGCAGGGTATGTAAAGGCCTCGCATGAAGTACCTAGACAACTTACTGCGGCTCCGGACACATCTTCTGTTGCAAGCTTCAATGATGCTGCCTGTGTATCAGCAGCTTCCCATCCAGCCACAACAATAGCTGTCTTGCCTGTAGCAAACGCATCCTCAACAGCCTGTAGGATGTACTTACCCTGTAGGTCAGACATCCAGTAAGCCATATTAGGTGTCTTTCCTGCTGTAGCAAGTTCCTCTACAAGTTTGTTCGCAGCAGGTCCGCCCACAAGGATAAGGTTCTTAGCTTCCTTGTCTGCAGCTGTTGTTACACTGTCCAGTTTTGCAATACCGTTTCCAAGCGAAGGTGCTTCAACACTGACTGTCTGTGAGACTGTGGTACCTGTTAATGACATCGTCGGTGGAGATACGCCAGCTTTCATTACATATACATCATATGTAACCTGGTCATCAGGCATATAGAGTCTGACATCATCCGCATCTGTATCATCCACAAGAAGTGAACCGTATACAGACATTGCATTGTATGTTTTGGAGTCTTCAACAGTCACAGCTGAAGCAAGACCACCATTGTTTGCTGCCCCGGTCGCATTCAGCAAGTTTACTTCTTCAATCTCAGTCTTAGAGGTCGACAGTGCTGTACTCACATTCATCACAGCAAGATCTGTATCAGTCTGATCGTCATACTCGTAAATCAGTACATACGGATCAGAGCCAACTGTGAACTTGTGGCCAAAGCGCGTATACATCACAACATCTGCACCAGTACTACCCACCGCAGGATCTGCATCAAGGATATCGAATTTCTTGGTCGAATCTGACGCATTCTCTATTGTATAAGACTGTGCACCGACCTGGAAAGTACCATCTCCAGACCCGTCATAAACAATAGGTATCTCCTCCAATGTTGCGGCATTCTTTATTGTAATCTCATTGTCCGTGGTATCAATCGCCGTGTACTTCATCACATATGAGTTCTCTCCATCAGACAGGAAGAAGTGATCGTTCTTCGTGATGTCCTTTGGGTTCTGATCTACATGTAGTGTTGTTGCATCTGTGCTCCCGCCAAGTACCCAGTCACTTGCTGCTTTGAGTGTCGCAAGATCAATGTCATACTCATCACCTTCATTATTCGTGAATCCAAGCTTCAGTTTTGTCGAAGATGACTTATAGGCACGTACAAGATCCCTACCGTCATTGTCTGCTTCAGAATATCCGGAAAATACATACTCTACCGCACCAAAGACAGGGTCTGTCAAAGTCTCACCAATATCAGCAACCATCCGGTCATCAGGTGTATAGGTTATTGTAATAGATGTAATCTTCGCATTAGTTGTATTGGTAAAGACAACCTCAGCACCATCTATCGCATCATCACCTTTCTTTATAGTACCGGTAGCGTTATCGAGGGTAAGCTTTGCAGAGCCGATGAATATCGTTGCAGATGCTCCTTCTGTTGCAGCTCCTCCGGCAACACTAGGCATTTTTGTCTCACTCAGTTTCTTGATTGTTATCTGGGAGTTTGTTACCGGGTCCACAGTGATTGCTGAGTTCGCAGCTTTCTCGTACTGCACACCATCAAGCAAAAACACACCCTTGAGCGTCGTTGCCGATGATCCGGTCCACGAAGTCATCTTGATTGTATGTGTCTCTCCATCCAGCTCGAAACTTACAGCATCGCCGCCGGCAACAAGGGTCTTCTCTTCACCACCGCCATACAGAACAAGTTTCTGGTGATCAATATCTGCCTGTACTCCTATAGTAAAGGTCTTTCCCATGATGTTTACATCCTCTCCTGTCAGCCCGGGTCCTGCATTAGTGGTGGCATCAGGATCTCTCGTATCAAGACCGGATGCAGCTATCAACTTATATGTATAAAGGGCTTTTGAGCTTGGCTGCTTAAGAACAACTCTTGGTGATTCAACTTTGTCGCCTTCGCTGTCATCCTCTGTAAAGTAAGTCTTTGCATCACTTGACAGGGTCAGTAGCTGTGTATATGATGTGGTCGTACCGTCTGTATAAGTAACTGTCTCTTTCTGGAGAAGGTCAAGATCCTTTGAGGAAAGTGAAGCTTTCACTTTCGAAAAGTCAGAATACTGCGAAGCTCCAGCAGATCTCAAACTCTTCGTCTTTGTCTCAATTTTCACACCACCTTCAACCTGTGATGTTCCGCTGTCCGCGCAACTTACACTGCACGTAGCACTCTCAATACCGGACTGTGCTAATTTTCCACCGATATTAATACCGCCAACAACGTCAGCAGTAATTGCGCTGGCACCAACTACAATAATAGTGTCAGATGGTCCCATGTTCTGAAAGTCACTCAGATCCGCAGCAGCCAGTGCTGGTCCCATAAGTGTTGCTCCTGTCAGGAACAGACCGAGAGCCCCGGAGGCAACTTTCTTTATTTTTTGCATTTGCATATTTCATGCACCTCTTTTATTTTTTTCATTTTTTTGCTGAAAAAACAATATAAGGAAAATCCCATTAATCCTTCCCTATATTATTTCATCTCCCGTCCAAAAGACAAAAGACAATATTGGATATACTGTCCTCATCCATCGAACATAACCACATATTGTGCCTCCATATATAAGTACTTGACTCGTAACAGTTTCACAGCAGAAAATACCCCAAAATCAACTCGCTTAATTTTAAAAATAAAGCAAAAATTAAAAAGCGAATTGTTCCAACTAAGAAAATAACCCTTTATTTCAAAAAACAAGCAAAAAAACAACATATCTCAGAATACACCAAAAAACCACAAAAATACCTGCAACAGAAACAAACAAATATAAACTTAAAAAATCATGGAATAGTATCACACACTTGAACACAACCACAACAAACAACACATGTGTGCGCTTGAACGAAGCGAACAAGTGACCTAAACCGTAGGTTTATGGTCGCTCTGATAGTCAACCTTTCTGAAGGTTGTCGCCAGCCTTTCAGAAGGTTTTTATAGGAGGTCATTACAATGCCAATAATCGGATTAAACTACAAAAAAATAAGCGCAGAAAGAAAAAGCGCAGCAAAACCCAACATGAAAATAAACACAGGACCTGAAATAACCAGCATAAACAAATCCAAGCTCCAGGGACTTGACAATGAGATAGACGTTCTCACAGTAGGCTTCAAATTCAAAAGCGACATCGAACCCCAAGTCGCCGCAATCGAAATAGAAGGCTCAATGGTCTACAAAACAGACAAAGCAGATGAAATTCTGAAATCATGGGACAAAAACAAGAAATTACCACCATACGCACAAATTGAACTGATCAACCACATATTCAAAAAAACAGGCATATTAGGACTCCAGATCTCAGACATAATGCAGTTGCCCCCGGTAATAAGCATGCCAAAACTAGAGGCAGCAGAACCTGCAAAAAAGAAAAAGAAATAAAAAAATCGTGGAACATCTGAGAAATTGGAATATTCCAAGCTTTTTAATTGCATGATACAATTATGTGATGCAATGAAAAATCGTGAAAATTTTGGGTGAATCGAGCAATCTTCAAGCTTTTTTATCGTAGGATTAAACTTCATATACAATAAAAAATCGCCTGAAATTCGCTATACTCATAGAGATGTATGTGACAAAGCCACCCATACGATAACATGTGGCTTTGGCTACATCCCAATCGGAGCAAGCTCCAGGGTATTACGCGAATTTCTAAGCCGGCGATTTTTAGTCTTCCCAAGTGAATTATATGCGTAGCAAACTGCAGGGTATTAGACTCACTTGGGAATAAGGCGCATACACAGCACAGGCAACTCAAAACAAAAAAATCAACCGGAATCATCCTGTTTCCTGTCGCGCTTGACATCAGCATTCAAAATGACACGATTAGTCCTGCCGACCCTCACCCTTGAAAGGATTCCCCTCTCCTCAAGTTCAAGCATAATCCTGGAAACCTTTGCCTTCGAAAAATCAGTAGCGCGAACAATATCCCTCTGCTTGCACTTCTCCCCCTTCTCAAGAACAAAATCAACAACCTTGCGCTCATCATCCTTAAGCACAGAAAACACTCTCTTCACACCGCCGCCATCCTTCTTCCTGACCCTCAAATAATACAGGACAGCAAAAAGAGCAGCAATCAACAACCCAACAACAGCCAGAAAGCCATAATCCCTCTCATCAGGAGCAGGCTCAACCGGATCCACAGGCTCAGGCGGCTTGCCAACAAACTCAAAATGAGATTCAAAAGTATATGTCTTCCCAAGCTCCGGCCCCAAAACATTCCACTCAAGCGAAACCTTTCTGCCCATCTCAGTACCTATCTGTGCACCCGGGGGAAAATACGGATCAAAATTATCCGCAGAAAGAAGCGCAGCCCCCTCAGGCAAAAGAACCTTGAGATCATAACTCATAGTAGGATCCTTGATACTATAGCTATACGAAAACAAATCAGTACCACCGCTCATCCTCACAAGGTCATACGCATCAAAACTAAACCCCACAGTATAATTCTCCCTCATCTTACTATTCGGGACACACGAAATCTGCGACCCGTAAGTCTCCTTCTCAACAATGCACTCAAGCTCACCCAAAACATCACTCGCCTCCGCATTATCAATACGCGCAAAAACAAGATAATTGACACGCTCAGTATTTAACTCAAGAAAAGTGACCTCAACCTCAAAATGAACAACACCTTCATCATCAATATCAGCACTAACATGATGCTCGGAAACCTGCGATGCAAAGCCCACACTAAAAAACAGCAAAAAAGCAAAAATACAGGAAAAAACGAACATCTGCCTGAACAGCATACCCAATCAGTCTCCCTTGATCATCATCCCGCCAACACCGGCCCGTGCAAACTTATGCATCATATCAGAAAGCGACACTAAAGAATTCTGCGCATCCCTCATAGAAAGCACAATCTTCTCAGGAGCCAACACCTCAACAGCAGTAGGCGCATAATTAATCACAACATTAACAAGCGCCTCAAACTCCTTTGCCATAAGCGTAACCTCGCAAACCTGCGTAAACAGCGCCTTCACACCTCTCTTCTTAAGCCCCTCCGGCACCTCAATATCATCAACATCCGTAAACGACTCATGGGTAACCTCAACAGACGGCTCAGAAGCCATATCCTTTATATGCTTCTTAAGCGCAGACATGCACACAGACTTATCTGCCGCCTGCACCTCAAAAATCATCCACGTCTTGATCCATCCCTTCTCAAGAAGATCATCCATCCTCAAATCATCATCATTCATATGCAATTACCTCCATAAAAAACAATAAACACCCCAGTAATATTTAAATAACTATCCCACAAGCGCAAAGATAATAAACATTATAGCCGCTGCTATTTATATACTTTACACAAACCCAAAAAAACAACAATACTATCGTTCCATTGACCCCAAAACAAAAATTAAAAGTTCATACAACGCGCAAAAGCAAAAACAAACAAAAATAAACCCCTAAAACAAAAAAGAAAAAGAAAAAATAGACCTGTAAGTGTCTCAAAAAATACTCGGCCCAAAAAAATTACAACAAAAAAAACAGCATAACAAACCAACAAGAGGGTGAATAGGAACCTGAGAAAGACCAGAACAAAAAATCTACACATCTCACCACACGCATTTCGTCACTACCGATAAGTTTATAAAGTTCAACGACGAGAGAACTACATCGAGGTGATAACTATCCACAAAAAAATATCCGCATTACTTATACTTACAATACTATGCACAATACTCACAATTCTGCCGCAAGCCCACGCATCATCATACGGCATCACAATAAAAGACCTGGAAATCACACCAGAAAACCCGGACATAGGCGACACACTAAAAATAAAAGTCAACTACAGGACAGAAGGATACTCAGGCGCAGACATCAAACTATACCTGTATGTCGACGGCACACTCGAAAAAACATACACAAAAAGCAGCACATACACAGGCACACACTACTACACATTCTACTATGACACCGACGACCTTGAAGAAAGAAAACACGAGATAAAAATCAAAGCAAAAATATACGACGACAGCAGCCTGGAAGACACAGACACACTAACCCGGAACATATACTTCGACGAGGAAGAATACATAGGCACATACACAATCGACATCGAAGAAATAACAATAACACCAACAGAGCCCCACGCAGGCGACACAATCCGCCTCACAGCCAAATTTTACATAAACTCACCCTACAGCTCTGGCAACCAGGAAGTCAAACTACACTTATACATAGACGACACACTGGAAAAAACATACACAGGCAACTACAACCGCGGCACACGCTACCACACATTCTCATACACAACAACCGACCTCGAAAAAGGCCTCCACACAGCAAAAATCAAAACCGAACTATACAGAAACTCATGGCTAAGAGACACAGACTCACAAACCAAAATCTTCTATCTGGATGAAAGAAGAGACGCAAACCACGACCTCGACTTCACATCAATCAACTACAACGTACCCCTCAACCCTGACGAAAAAATACCTGTAACAGTCACAGTAAAAAACAACGGCAACGAAGATGAGGAAAACGTAAAAATAAAGATGATCTTAGACGACAAGACAATTTACAGCGCACCATTCTACCTCATACGCGGCCACTCAAGAACAAAAACAATGTACATAGAAACCCCAAAGACCAGCGGCAAATATGAACTCATAATCTTAGCATACAACCAGAACACACAGCAACAAACCATACAATACATAGAGACCCACGGATACACCCTGTCCCTTGCAATAAGCCCAAAAGAAGAAGCATACACCGGCGACTGGATAAAAGTAAGCGGGCAGGCGAGACAAAACAGCGAAGGAACAACAAAGAAACTAAACATCTACCGTGACGACACATACGAAAAAACAATAATCCCGCAGGAAAACGGTGACTACGCAGACTACGTAAAATTCGAAACCCCCGGCTACCACAAAATCACAGTAGAGCTCGAAAACATAAAAAAAGACAAAGTAATACTGATCAAAGAAAAACAAACAACCACAGAAGACACAGATGATTCAGACACAACAATAATCAAAACAGAAGACCAGCAATATACAATCATAATAATACAGGAAGGAAAAGAAAGAATATACATAGAAAGCCAAAAAGACACAGAAACCACCCAAAAGCTCAACACACTCTCAGAAGAACTCGACAACACAAACAAGAACATTCATACAACCAATGAAAAGATAGAGACAACCAATGAAAAACTCGACGTCACAAACGAGAAGATAGACACAATCGAAAACGAGCTGAAAGACATTAACGTAAACATCGAAGAAAACAACCGTAACATAGGTACAAACTTCGAAAAAATAAAAAACGCAATAGACACCCTCGCAGAAAAGATAGCAAATGCAACAGCTGCAAAACAAAAAGAAGACGAAGATAACTCATTCAGGTACGTAGACATAGAGACAAGCAACAAACAACTCGTCGTCAGCAACTTCGGATCAAACATAGTAACAATAACAATCACAAACTACCTTGGCTCAAAAAACACATTCAGCATAGACACAGACTTCAGGGAAGATTGGGTATTTCTCCCTTCACCGGAAACACTGGAAAACAAAGAAACCAAAAAATTATACATATACTTCAACCCCACAAACGCAAAAGGAGAATACAAGGGAAACATCACAATCTACAAAGGAAACGAGACAATCAAAAAAATCCCGCTCACACTCTACGTAAGCGACATACAAAAGCCGAGAGCAGCCGAAGAAAAGAAAGAAGACACATACACAGACTTCATCGGCCCAAAAACAACAGGAGGCATAATATTTCTCCTTGCCCTCTTCACAATCGTAATGATACTCCTCTACTACAGAAGCACAGGATACAGATCAGAAGAAAAAAGACCCCTTGAACCGAAACTAATCCCCACATACATCGGCCACGCAAAAAAAGAAAGCCCATCAGGAAATATAATGGGCAGAAACTTACTGGCAGGCACAACAAAAAACAAAGAGGTAACCGACATGATACCACAAATACTCAGCCGCATGAAAGAAAAAATCCCAACACAGATACACACAAAACCAAAAGGAAAGCAGGTATATCACGTACCTTGGGACCATGTAATCATGTAACCCTGGCAACAAAACACCCGTAAGCCATGAAAAAACGCCTGTTACTACAAAATAGTAAGGTTTAAAAGATTAACTGCCAAAAATGTAAACAATTAACCAACACTTAACCACAGTACAAGACTCAAAAAAAAGAAAGGAAAAGATAAAAAACAAAAACGGTGATGCAGAATGAACAAAATAATAATAACACTATACACAATAATGATACTACTAATGATTATGCCACAGGCGCTCGCAACAGAATACAGCGTCAACCTGGATCTGGACACAAATTACATAAGGCTCGGCCCCACTGCCGCCACAATGATTAAAGCAACAGTCGAAAACACAGGAGAACAAACAGATACATACACCATATCCCCGCAAAACAACTGGATAATAACTGCACCACAGAAAGTCACACTAAACCCCGGCGAAATCAAAAGCATAGCAATCTTCATGACACCTCCACAGGACATAGAACCCATGGAATACACAAAAGACATCACCGTAGAATCAGGCAACTCAAAAGACACCGAAACAATCACAATTGACGTACTACGCATCCACGGCGTGGAACTAGACACCACAACCCTAAGAACCACCTGCATCGGAGACACAGAAACATTCGACATTTATATTTCAAACATAGGCCTGGCAACTGAGACCTACAGCATCACATCAACATCAGGTATTCTCGAAAAAGACGAAATCACAGTTGAAAGCGAAGAGACCGAAAAAGTCACACTCATGGTCCCGGTAACTACAGAAGAACAGACAATAGACGTAAGCGTAAAATCAACAACATCATACGCAGAAGATTCAAAAACACTACAGATTCTCGCAGCCAGCTGCTACTCACAAGCAGCCTCAATCACCCCTGAATCAAAAACAATGTGCATAAAAGAATCATCAGACTTCACAATAACAGTCAGAAACACAGGAACAAAAGAAGACACATA
>DAOVYR010000185.1 GCA_030635525.1 Candidatus Nanohalarchaeota archaeon
ATATGTTGCCTGTGAGGAAGGTGTATAGGGTGTATGATATGATTAGGGCGCTTGTTGTGATGGTTATCATCTGGTCCAATAGGCCGGTTGAATATTCTTCAAGGATTTTTCGGTGGTTCTTTGCGTCTTTGCCTAGCAAGATCAGTTCATGTCTTCTTTTTGCAAGCGCGAGGAATAGTGCGAGCAGGAATGTGCAGATTATGAGCCATGGAGATATGAAGACGCTTATAGCCAGGCAGCCGGCTATTGCTCTTATTACGAAGTGGATGGAGATTGTGAGGATGTCAATTAGTATTATGTTTTTCAGGTAGAGTGTGTAGGCGTTATGGAGTATGAAGAAGGTGAGTGATGCTATGAAGAATTGCGGGTTTATGGTGTAGGACCATGCCAGGGAGATGGTTATCAGGATTATGGCGGTCATGAGTGCGTGATGTTTGTTCAAACTGCCTGAGGCGATGGGTCTTCTGCATTTTTTTGGGTGCATCATGTCTTTTTTTCTGTCTATGATGTCGTTGATTATGTAGTCGCTTCCCGAGAGCATGCAAAATATTATGAATGCAGATGTTATGTCGAGCCACATGGACTGGTTGAGCAGGTTTTTGGAGAAGATTATACATATGAATAGTATCAGGTTTTTGTACCATTGTTTCGGGCGGAGGGAGGTTATTAGTTCTTTTATCATACTATCATCTTGTTGGTTTGTGTTGTGGTATTATTTGTTGTTTTTATTCTGTTTCAGCCTTATAAAATGCTGGCAACAGCCTTCAGAAAGGCTGGCGATCAGAGCGACCATAAACCTTCGGTTTAGGTCACTTGTCTGTTTTGCTCAAGCGCACAATTGTGTTGTTGAGTGGCTTCGGTTTAGGTCACAGGTTTGTTTTGTTAAAGCATACGGTCCTTGAGCCCTCACTTTCCTAATTATTGCTATGTTGTTGGTATTTATGTTTCTTGTGTTTGGTTTCTAGTAGGGGTTCCAGTTTTTTACTTCTTTGTATCTTGGGTATTTGCCGTATTTGTATTTTTCGAACAGGTGTCCCCATCCTGTTTTTTTGAATTCATTTATGTGCTTTTTGCCTGTGGCATTGTACCATATCTTGTCGTGGTAGAGTTCTGATGCGAAGATGAATGTCCTGAATACCGGTGAGTAGAATAGCAGGTGGTGGAGCCATTTTGTGTCTGCGGTCTTTTTTCTTAAGAGCTGGTCCCATTGGATTATTGGGCTTTTTTTGACGTGGAATCTGAAGTTCAGTTTTTTGAATTCGTTTTTGCTGATGCCGGTTATGTCTATCTGGTCTATGTCGCCGATTCCGAGACCCCGGTCGTGTGCGGTTTTTATGTAGTCTATTTTCATGGGGTCAAAGCCCATTATTTTGGATGATATTGCGTCGATTGCGACCTGGTCGCTTCCTGCAAGGATTGTGTTTTCGATGCATGGTGTCATTGTTCTTGGGCCTGCGCCGTTGCCGCAGACTGTGCCGTCCATTACTGCAAATATTCCTTTGTGGATTTCTTTCTGGATTGCCAGAAGGTCAACCAGTATCTCGTGTATTTTTTTGTGGGCATGGTGCCTGTATTTTGGTATCAGGCCGCCGAATGCGTTTTTCATTGCGCCTGTGGTTGTGGTGTGGCCGTGGGTCTTGACTGTTGGCAGGTGGATTATGTTGCTTTTTTTGAATATTTCGGGGATTTGTATCTCTTCGAAGATTTCGTTCATGGCGAGCATTTCTGCTTTTGGCTTGTAGGGGATCCATTTGACGTCTGTCAGGGGCTGGTATTTTACTTTGTGTTTTTTCATGACCGGGAGCCATTTGTTGAGGTATGCGCCTTTCCAGGGATGGGTTACAACGGTCTGGTTTTCTACGGAGAGGATGTCTTTGTAGTTGTCTTCTTTTAGTGTTTTGAGGACTGCGTCGAGTTGCCATGGAGGGGTTGAGCATGACGGATAGTATAGGCTCCACGAGAGGTTTATTTTTATTATTGTTTTTGATTTTTTTGGCAGTGTTTTTTTGTATTCTGCGAGCTGCATGAGTTGTTTGTAGTCGTCGAGTATTGTTTTTGGAGTGGTTTTCAGGATTGCTATTTTTGATGTGGACATGTTTAAGACCTTTTGTTTGATTTTTGGGGTCTATGTTTTTAATGTTTTTGTTTTGTTGTTGATGTTATGTGTTATTTTTCTTGTTTTTTGTGGTATTTTTTTTTGAATGCCAGATATATGGCGAGGCCCATGAATGCGCCGTACCAGAGGGTGCCTAGTCTTGCTATGATTGCTATCCCTACTGATGTGGCGGCGGGGATGCCATTGAGCTCTAGGAGGCCAAAGATTGTTGCTTCTGCGACGCCGAGGCCGCCAGGGAGCATGCTTATTGCGCCTGCGAGGGATGCGAAGCTGAAGATGAATGTTGCATGCAGCATGCTTATGGAGTGTCCAAAGCCCTCTATGACAAGGTAGAGGCCGAGACATTCGAAGAGCCATGCAAGTGCGCTTAAGAGTGACATTGCGAGCATGCCTTTTGGCTCAAGGGTCTTTTGGAATGTCTTGTGCATTGTCTTTATGTTTTCTGCGTATTTTCCTGTTTTTGATTCTAGTTTTGAGATTATTATTTTTGAGAGTGCTTTGGATTTTATGCATGCAAAGAATATTAGGATGATTGCAGGGAATGCCAGTATGAGCAGTAGGTTTTGTTTGTAGTATAGGGCGCCTGCAAGTGAGAGGATGACTAGTCCGAGGACATCTGTGATGCGTTCGATTATTACTACAGGTATTGTTTTGCTTCGCTCGGTTCCTTCTATGTCTTTTATTAGCCATGCTTTCCATATTTCTCCCATTTTTCCGGGGGTTATTATCATGGAGAGGCCGCTTGCGAATACGAACAGGTTTTCTTTGAGGGGCATGTGTATGCCTGCTTTTTTTAGGAAGTAGTCCCATTTTATGAATCGTAAGAGATAGTTTGCGGTGGTGAGGGCGAAGAGGATGAAAAGATAGGGCCAGTAGAATTCGCTTATTGCTATTGTGAGTTTGCCAAAGTCTGCGTATATGCACATTGC
>DAOVYR010000156.1 GCA_030635525.1 Candidatus Nanohalarchaeota archaeon
GGTCGTCGTGGAATACGGGGATGTCCAGTTGCTCTTTCAGGCGGTTTTCTATTTCGAAGCATCTTGGGGCGGATATGTCTTCGAGGTTTATGCCGCCGAATACAGGTGCGATTAGTTTTACGGTGTTGATTATTGTGTCGGTGTCCTGTGAATCTATGCAGATTGGGAATGCGTCTACGCCTGCGAATTTCTTGAAGAGGCCGCATTTGCCTTCCATGACGGGGATGGCTGCGCTGGCACCGATGTTTCCAAGACCGAGAACTGCTGAGCCGTCTGAGACTACGGCTACAAGGTGGCCTTTTGAGGTGTAGTCGTAGACTGAAGAAGGTGTTTTGTGAATCTCTTTGCATGGCTGGGCTACGCCGGGGGTGTAGTATAGGCTGAGGTCTTTTTTTGTTTCAAGGGGGACTTTGCTTGTGACTTCTATTTTTCCTTTGTGTTTTTTGTGCTGTTCGAGGGATTCCTGCATTATGTCGCTCATGTCGTGCTCATAGCCCGGGAAACCTTAAAAATCTTGCGATGTTATTGCTTTTTTTTATGGTTATCTTGTCTTTTGGTTTCAGGTGATGCATTTTTGGGTCATTGTCGCATATCAGGAGTGCGTCGCCCCGGAGTATCTCTATTGTGATTGTGCTGTCTTCGGGTACGGTGTAGTTTTTGGTTCTTTGGTGGGGGTTGTTGAAGCCGATGCCGATACTGTTGTCAAATGGCTCGCCGCCTGTGGAGTAGTAGTATGCGGTTGAGCCGAAGGGGGTGGCTGCGAGTGCGCCGTCGCCGACGATGTTTTTGTGTTTCAGGGTGTTGTTTATGTAGAGGTTGAATCTTATTGCGATGCCGGGGGTTTTGTTGTGGACCTGTATTTCGTTGAGGGCTTCCAATGTAGTGTTTTTGTATTTTGCGGTTATTTTTGTGTATTGTTTTATTGTGTAGTTTTTTTGGGTTATTTTTGTGAGGATTGTGTCGAGAAGGGATTCGTCGTAGAAGTGGGTTTTTGATGTTGGGCTGCCTCTCAGGGCGACTTTGGGGATGCTGGGGTAGAGTCTTTCTGAGTAGACTAGTGAGCCGTCGCCGCCGTAGATGAAGATTATTCCGGGGGCGGATTTACTGAGGGTGAAGGATGCGTCTAGCAGTTTTTGTTGTATTCTTTTTTCTGCTGTTTTGTCGCGGGTTATTACTGCTGCTTTCATTTTTTACACTTCTTTTTGCTTTGTTTAGTTATTTGCATTAATGATACCATAAATGTGTTCATCTATATCTATGAACAGAGTAGGTATTATCTTTTTGTGAGCATTGTATTTTGCTATTTCTTTAACTTTACTTAGATTACTGTTATGACTGACTACTTTCTTGTTGACGATTGCTATCCATTGGTTTGGGTATTTGTCTAAAACTCTGAGCGGTGATCTCTGCCCCATTTCATATCATCCCAAAACTCTTTTGGTATCTTCTGCATTTCCTATCACATCACATAATTATACTTTCTTCATCTATAAAAACGTTTTTAAAGATTAGCAAGAGATTGTGCTTTATGCCTTGTGTTTATTTGTATGAAGGAGAATATATTTCGTCTGAAGATCATTCATCTGACGGCTGGCGTGGTAACTGGAAGTTAATAGGTGATAGCACACTTCCATTTTTCGAAGTTTCGGAGTTTCAAGGAGAGTATCATGTTTATAGCGGAGATATTCCAATAGAAGAGATTTCGGAGCGAAGCCCATGGCTAATTGATGAAACAAAACACATAGCATCTAATTTTGGATTGACTACACTTGGAATTGTTCCCAATACAACTTATATTCTAAATCCAGAGAAGAGTGAAGGGTATATTTTATATAATGGACAAAAGCGCATCGCAAAAATTACGGATAATGTTGAATTTATTGTTGACATCAATCCAAACCCGTTAAAGCTGTGTGATGGGGGAGAGAGTTATCTGATTAATGGTAGTTTTGAAGATGTTTTAGAGGAAATAAGGTCGGCAGGATATGAGTTTTTCGAAAGGGAAGAAGATGAGTCATGGGTTGGATTTTATATGCGGCTTAAAGGGAGATCATAACACATACAGGAATGATTGTCTTATTGTTTACTGATTCGCAAATTTGGATGAATTTTTGCATGTATATTACAACAGGCATAAAGCATTTAAGTCCTCGCAACGAATAATTGGATATATTTGTAATAGTAATGAAGGAGATGATTGTATGATAAAGATTGATGAAGATACGTGTCTGAGGTGCCTTGCGTGCATCAGTGTGTGTCCTACCGGTGCGCTTGAGGAGAAGGATGGTGTGCCTGTGGTGAATGATAAGTGCACTGATTGCGGGAAGTGTATTGAGGCGTGTCCTGCGGATGCTATTAGTAAGTGAATGGATTTGTTTGTGATTTCTGTTGCATGTGTGAGTTATTTAGGTATCCGATAACTTTAAATATCAATTGATACTATAAGATATCGTATGAGAGAAAAGGATATTAAATCTAAGATTAAAGAGTATTTTTTTGTGCACCCGACTGCGAAATTGCGCGTGAGGCATATTGAGCGCGATGTGGGGGTGGCGCTGCCGTCTGCGATTCGTTATGCCCGGGAGCTTGAGGATGAGAAGATACTCAAGAGCGCTGTTGTGGCTGGTGTGAAGGTTTATATGGCTGACAGGGTGGCGGGGGAGTTTCTTACCCAGAAGAAGTTGTTTAATGTTTATTCTCTTTTTTCATGCGGGCTGGTTGATTTTCTGGTTCGGGAGTATAGTAATCCTGCGATTGTTGTTTTCGGGTCTTACTCTCGGGGGGAGGATGTTGAGGGGAGTGATGTTGATGTTTATATTGAGTGTCCAAAAAAGAGTGTCAAGGATATGGATGTTGAGATGTTTGAGAAGAAACTTATGCGGAAGTTGCAGTTTTTTCAGTATAGGAAGATTAGTGATGTTGAGAATAAGGAGCTTGGTAATAATATTTTGAATGGTATTGCGCTTAATGGGTTTGTGGAGGTGTTTTGAGTGCAGGAGAGAAGGGAGAGTTCGTGGAAAGATTGTGTTGAGTCGAACTCGTCGTTGAAGGTCAGTCCCGACAGGGCGAAGGCGAGGTCGCTTATTGAGACCGCACATGGAAGGACTGAGTTTTTGAAGGAGAACACTGTCAAGGAAAGCAATGCGTGTTATGTATTTGAAGGATATTATTCCTGCCTTTTGGAGATGGTTCATAGTCTTGTTATTTTGGATGGCTTTAATGTCCGAAATCATATTTGTCTTGGATATTATTTGCGCGATGTTTTGAATAGGGATGATTTGTTCAGATTGTTTGATGATTGCCGGTTCAAGAGAAATTCTCTTGTTTATTATGGCAGGCGGATGGATTTTGATATTGCTCAGGAAGCGATAGAAAAGTGTATGAGACTTATTGAAGAGTTGGATTTGCTGATTGATGAGAATATGGGATAATGGGTTCTTCAGGTGTTGGAATGCATGTCCAAAAGATTTAATAAATAATTCTGTTATTTAGGAGTGTATAGATAGGGTATATGTGGTTTAGTATGGAATATGTGCGCGATTTTAGGTGGAAAAAAGGCATGAGCGCCTGTGAGCTTGCAGATGGGCTTGGCAAGGTGGGGTTCCAGAGTGTTGAGCTTGAGCGGGCGGTTGGGACCATTGTCAAGATGAAGAA
>DAOVYR010000089.1 GCA_030635525.1 Candidatus Nanohalarchaeota archaeon
GTATCAATGCTGAAGACCGGTTTTTTGCTATCCTTATCAAACCGGTATATCTGCTCTTTTTCCCAGAACTGCTGAAGTATTGGCTCCCTGACTTTGGGATCATACGCCACTTTCTTCTTTTTCGTATTGTCTTTGTTTTTGTCCATTGCCATCACACTGTTTCTCCATTTGCTTTTCCTTTCTTGATTAAGTTTTATATGTGTTGTGGGTTCCTCAAAGAACATCCCCCTATAAGAATCATAACCCAACAAACCGCTCAATAATCTCCCTGTTCCTGACCTCCGGGTGGAAGAGGACGCCGTAGATATCTTTTCTCTTGTGCTTTATTGCCTGTGCGCATTTCTTTGATTTTGCAAGTACACAGAAATCTTCTGGCACATCAATCACCCGACTGTGAAGCTCATACGCACTGAACTTCCCTGAAAACAAAGGATTCTTTTTCACAGTCTCTACATCAGTCATACCGATCTCTTCGCATCTCCTGACACCTGAATCAAACACAGCGCCGATAATCTGCATACCTGCACAGATTCCAAGCACATGCACATCAGTCTTTCTAATCCACATAAACTTATCCACATCATCCAGGTAAGTATTATCCTTTAGCGTAGTACCTGAAAGTATAATCTTACTGTATTTTCCAATCTCTTTCTGAGTTGTCTCACTATAATGTTTCGCTACGCAGACTTCTGTTTTCTCTGCAACAGATATGATTGGCAAGACAAATTCAGAAAAAGCAAGGGAGTTTTTTTTGTGATTCATGTCAATTACAAGTATCATTTGCTCACCAACTTCGCCTTTTTTATCACAAGAACCCCTGAGTTCCCCTCTGCCTTAATATCGGACTCAATAATCTCAACCCTTTTCTTAAAAAAAGGCGCATCAATAACAGTAGTCTCAATCTCCCCGCCCTCGCCTGCCGGGTTCATCTGGTACTTTTCTTCGAGAACAGCTAACTCATCAATAACTTTTTCATCAATCTTTCTTCCAAGCCATTTTTCATCAAGTGGATATGCGAATATTCCTGTGATTATTATATGAAAGCCATTCTCAACCAGTTCATGCAATAGCTCTTTCTGGTCTTTCATCCAGAGAGGATTGAAGCACCATATATTCAGTTCATTGCATATCTTCTGGACTCTTTTCGCCTGGTAGACTGACTCAATTGCGCCTGTGACAATACCTTCAATCTTATGCGTCCCGATAGCATCACGTATGGCACTCTTCAAATCTTTTAACTCATCCTCTTTCCTGCCCTCTGTGCTCTTCTGTATAAGCGGAATGCCGATTGCTTCTGCCTGTAGTTTAGTGAGGCTTATATTCGGTGTATGGAACATGTAGCTTTCTTTGTTCTTTGAGATGACGGAAATAAGGCAGGCGACCTCATCGGTCTTTTGTGCCTTATACAAAGCATAACATGAATCCTTGCCACCGGAAAATAATACGCCAAGCCTCACAGATTACACACCCTTCATCAGTTTAGAAAGCAGTTTATGGTCTGTAAATGTCATCAGATGCACACCTTTGAAGCCAAGGTCTTTTGATTTGGTTATTAGTTCTTTCGCGCGCCTTATCCCTGCATTTTTGTCCTTTTTAATTTCCTCTATAAATGCGTTTGGGATTGATATGCCTGGTACTTTTGAGATTGCTTCTGCCATCTTGTAGGATGTTATGGGAAGTATTCCTATGAGTGTCTTATTGTGGTAGTTTGTCTCTCTTGAGAACTTGTCTAGGATGTCAGGGTCAAAGATTGCCTGTGTCTGTGCAAAGTCTGCAAACTGCATCTTCTTTCGAAATGCTGTCAATTCCATTTCTAAAGGTTCTGCATTGGGGTTTACTGCAATGCCTACATTCATGACTATCTTTGTGTCTGTTTTTTCACCTGTGAAGTCAAGTCCGGCAGGCAGCTTTGTCTTTATGAGATATGCGAGAATCGTTGAATCAATGTCATATACCGGCTTTGCATTTCTGGTGACATAATCGCCTGTTAGCACAAGCATATCGCGTATTCCTGAGGCGTATGCTGCGAAGATGTCTGACTGGATGGCGGCAATGTTCCTGTCTCTGCATGTGATCTGGTATATTGGCACTATGTTGTGTTTTGTGATGTAGAGGCACGGGAGAAGTGGAGACATCAATGGCTTTCCCAGGGGGTTGTCAACGACGTTTATTGCGTTGATGTTTTGGATGTTTTTCAGAAATGTCTTTATCTTTGAAAGATTTGCGCCCTTGGGCGGGTCAAGTTCGGTTGTTATGATGAACCCTTTTGCATCCATGAACGACTTTGCTTTTTTATCGCTGTAAGGGCTGTACCCGTACTTTTCTGCACCGAGGACGTTGTCGAGTATAGATAGATTGCCGGCTTTTTTTAGCTTGTTATAGATTTCAGTCCAGACACAAAGTCCGCCTACTTCGCACCTGCCGTTGGATGACGAGCCGCAGGGCCCGTTTTTCATCATTTTTGGGCAGCGCTTTGACAATTCCAGAATATCTGTTTGCTTTGGGTTCATGATTATGTTTCTTTGCGCTTTTTTTTATAGTTAACGCTGTATGATTTAACTGCGCTGCTAATAATCTCTTTCCTCTGGGGTGAATAATATCTTATTTATTATTCCCCTAAAAACAATAAATAAAGAGCAACTAAGATTATTCTTCAAGCAATTTATCAAGTATGTCTTCTTTTTTCATAGTCCTGCTTCTGTGTTTGTCCTGTAAATCTTTCAAGAATTTTGGGAGGTCAGGAAGATAAGATAATGCAAGTCCACCAAGACAGCCAAGGACTACATATGCTCCGTCCTGTGTTGGCAGGAATTCTATGCCTCTTGAAAGTAAATCACTGCCAACATTGATTAGGCTGGAAGGATCTCCACTATATAGTGCGGCCGCGATGTAACCTCTTCCGATATCATGCCATTGTGGGTGTGTAGCAAGTTCTATGCCATAAGTTAAGAGCCCTCCATATGCGGCTATCGTGAGCCTTTTTGGTAATCCTGTGCTTTTCTGGTCTGGTTTGATTTTCGATAATGCCTCAAGAAATCGGTCTTCTGTTTCTTTAAGTTGGGGGGGCGCAATTGCATCTTTTGGGGTTGCCTGTAGATAATGGGTTTTTTTCATATCGGGAGTGACTGCAAAAAATTCATGTTCACTTATATAATTTTCAACAAGCGGTCTCACTTCAGGTGACCTGAGAAGCTCAAATATAATGTTTTTGGGTTTAGATAAATCAACCTTTCCTTTGTTGGTGGCATCAAGTTGTCTTCCATCAACAATAAGTTCTTCAATGGAATAAAGAGAACTGTGGCTGTTAAAGAATTTATTCACAACAGAGAGATAGATAGAACCATCTCCTTGCTGAGTATCTATATATTCGCCTGTGAAACAGCCATTTGGGTCAATGACTGGACACCCGATATAATCCGGATAGTCGAGATATTTTTCATATAGACCGCGCCCTCCGGACCCTCTTTCTATAGTTTCACTGATAATACCCAGATATTCATTGGTACTTAAATCAAGTTCGATGCCCATAAATTACTCAATAGTAGTACTCATTTATATAATTAACGGCATATTTGGCAATTAATAGAAATACGATAGCGCAATAGATAAAGCCACATATTGTATCTCAAATATCACAAAAGCAATAATGATATATATTTTCATACCCACAACATCTCTTTAGTGATGCAACAGAACCAAAAAAGCGATAAGAAACGAAAGATTTAAAAAGTACTTGTTACGGATGAGTTGTATCTGATACGCTGCATTTAGCAGCCCACATCAGAAAAACCGTTTGAAAGGCACAGATTATGTATCAAAACACTTCATGGAACAAAGATTTTAATCCTTTTAATGCTAATGGGACGCCACAACAGGATAATTGGAACACTCGCAGGCATACTGTAAGAACAGCAGTACAAGAACATAAAAGATACGGTCCGGAGTTTATGGATTTCATTACAGACATATTTTTAGCTTATCACGATATTTTGGAAAATGCAGGCAGGCATAAAATAGCGAAATTAGGAGCCGCAGGGGGAGTTGCAACAGTAGGCGTTGGTGCAGACTATTTAAGTGACGGGCATATAGATGGCAATATAGATTATCATGCTCTTCTGGCTGCTTTTGAAAGTGTGAATGGTCCGGATGACGTTTATAATGCATATGAAATATGGAAAGACGGTGTTGGTAAGTATCAGCCGCACATTACTACTGCAACAAGAATTGCTGCAGAGGGCACTAATCCGGGGAGCAACACAATAGATTTAGCAAAGAGATACTGGAAAGAGATCACTGGAATTATTGGCGGCCCTGCTTTATTTGCAGGTTGTACTGATAAAGATGACCACAATACTGTTGATGGCAATATTACCGATGATATCGCAGAACCAATGGATAAATTGATTGGTTATATCGGTACCGACTGGTTTGGTGTTAATGTAACTGAAGAATTATACGAAAAGAATCTGCTTGCCATAGAACAGGATGAAAAGTCAGGAGCCCCGCTTATTACACCTGTTGCAGCAGTCGCGATGGCCACATATCTTGATGAAGATGGCAACGAGATCAAAGAACTCAAAGTCGGCAACCATAAGATTGACGAACAGTCACTGCCGGACGGGTGGGAAGAATACCTTATACCTGAAAGCGAACTCATCAATATTAAAACAGGCGAAGGCCTAGTAGATGAACTGGAGCATGATGGACATAAGTATTATATTGAAAACTATGCACCTGCAAAGGATTCAAAGATGTTTGTTAAATTCATACCACATCCGATGATAGATGGTGAGATTTATGCGGTCCTTATTGTAGATCAGGAGGCGTTTGATATCTATCAAAAAGTCGGGATACATTCAGGAGATATGATGAATTCTGAAGGATTTCGCATATCTAAGTTTATGGATTTGGGTGATGGTTATTATGGGCGCCTTATCAAAATGGACAAACTAGCCTCTGTTCGTTGTCCTTATGATAATGATGAGTTTATGGACGCTGAGGTGGATGGTGGTTATTATGAAGGATATAACCTATATAAAGTAGACAGTGTTACCGGAAAATGGGTGTCATGAAAGACATTATAATGTCAAAAAAAAATCAATACTGGTCGCTTGGCCATTTCTCGCTCATCTGTAACAGTTTCTCGCACGCAACAGAGGTTGAACCAATGGCAACCGGCAATATGACTGTGCCCGTAACCCCGCCGGACATCAATGACACACCAACAGCTGCACCCATCCCGCCCCAGAAACATACGCTCTCCATTGTGTCTTTGAAATCTGCATTGTTTTCTGCACAGTTAATGGCGGGATATCAAACATGATTCCGATAGCTAAATAATCGCAACTCTCAGTTCTCAAATCTGGTGCGATTGCACAATTCCTATTTTGTGTGTCGGATGATGGCGTTTATTGATATTTCGCCAAAATGCTAAAAAC
>DAOVYR010000191.1 GCA_030635525.1 Candidatus Nanohalarchaeota archaeon
CTGAATCCCATGAGATTTGAGCATACGGCATCGAGTGATACGCAGTCGGGTGATGCGGCTATCAGGTTGTAGTTTCTTTTTGGGCCGTGTGTGGGGCCGTCGCCTTCCATGCCTTCTATACCGTCCATTATGCTGAATTGCGGTTTGATTACGGAGTAGATGTCTGAGAGGACTTCTGCGAACAGGTCGTCTTTCCCGAGAACATGGGCTTTCATCCGCTCGCCGAAGGGGATGCAGCCGAAGAAGTTTTTTACTGCGCCAGTGTAGCTTGTCAGCATGTGGGTCTTCATTTTCGGGAGGGAGATCATTATGTCTGCGTCTATTATGTCTTTTGCGAGCCATATCTCTTTCATCTGTACGGGTTTGGGGACTTTGACTTTTGTGAAGCCGTTGTCTTTGAAGTCTATCGCTTTTACTTTTAGTTCGTCGCAGACTGCTTTTATGCCGCTTATCTCAAGACTGCTTCGGCCTTTGTCCATCTGGGTGTTCTGGGTGTCGCCGACTATTGGTGTTGCGCCGAGGTCGAGTATCTGTTCGCATACGGCTTTTACTATTGCCGGATGGGTTGTTATGGCTTGCTTGGGCTTTGCGGCTTTCAGGAGGTTTACTTTCAGGAGGACTGTGTCGCTTTTTTTTATTGTTTTTTTCAGGCTGCCTGCGAGAGTTATGGATTTGTTGACTGCGGCTTTTACTTTATTGTAATCGTAGGTCTGGCATTTTACGAGGGATACTTTGGTCATGTGGTGTTATTTGGCGTGATTCTATAAATATTATTGGGTTGTGCGATATTTCGGATGCATAGAGTAAAAACGGTTTGCGGAAATATACGTATCGATGTTCCATATGAAGTTAACGGGGGTCCATGATGTTGTGATTTCGAGTGTAGTGTCGTCCGTATTCTTAGTACATATATTGTTTTGGTTGCGAGGCATAATTATAAATTTCTGGTTGTGCAAGAGAAGAGTATGAATATGAGTATTGCTGTTGCGCTTGGAGCTGTTCTTTTTATTGCTGTGTTTCTTGCCAAGATTTATTTTGTGCCCGGGATAATCACTTCCGGTATGTTTATGACGCTGGTGTTTGTCCTTGCAGTCATTGTTGTTTTGATTATTGCTTCCGGTTGAGGCCGATCAGGAGAGTTGCGTCTGAGGGGTTTATGTTTATTTTTTTCCTTAGCCAGGCATCCAGCATTATCCCCGGGGAGGAGGATGCTATGTCTTTTGCGAAATGGTTGAGTTCGGGGAAGTCTATCGGGGGGAGAACGCATGCGCATTTTGAGGGATTTTTGTAGAATTTTTTTCCTTCCTGCGTCATCTCGCCGAGTATTTCTCTTTTGTTTACGAGGAGAACTATCGGCATTGGAGGGGGGCGGAGGCTGCTGTCGTGTGCGCAGGCTATTGTTAGGTCTCTTGTTAAGCTTGAGTAGATTCCTATGTTTTGGTGGTTGTCCTTTTTTTCTATTTCCAGGGCCTGGTTTTTTTGCGCCTCTGAGAGAATGAGGATGCTTTGTTTGCAGATGCCTTTTGTGTTTTCCAGGGTGTTGATTATTTCTGAGCAATCGTTCCAAGGGAGAGGTTTGGGTTTTAGGATGCGCATCTTTTGGAAGTAGAGGGTTTCTATCGAAGTGTTTGGAGAGAAGTCCGGCTTTAAGTTGCGGGGTATAGGGCAGGTATTGCATACGAAGGTTATGTTGCCTGCATGGGTTCGTTTGAAGGTTGCGCCTGTCAGTGTGTCGAAGCAGGGGTATAGAGGGCATGCTTTTTTTGTGTTCATATGTTTCAGAGAAATGTTGTTTTTTGATATTTATTAGTTATTGTCTGAGATAGGGGGGTATTGCTTCAGCCATAATAATAGACATCATATATCGCCTGTCCAAACCCAGCCGTTTGGGCAGTCTATGCGACCTGCTGCACCATCGTTAGGACCACCGCAATAATTTTCCCAAAGATGAGTACTGTCAAGACATTCATCTGTCTTACTTATCAATACTTTTTCATTATCTCTTGTATCGCAGTAGGTGACTGTTCCTCTTTTGTAGATTTCATCTCCGCCATCTGAATCTGTGCAGCGGATGATCTGTGCACTCTGGCATTATTTAACATATTGGGAATGTATCTATTTCACCCAGCACATAACTTTTTATCAAAACAAGATCTCCTGCATCTCCAGCTTCCCCGTTACCGTTCAAATCGGCACGTTTCTCTTGCTCTTCTGTCGGAGTTAGGTCACCCACGGATAGTTGTTTAAACAAGGATAAGTCATTGTCTGTAATATAGCCATCATCGTCCAGATCACCGTAGGAATCGCAGGGCGGGAGAGAGGCAGCACTACAACAACTCAGAGGATAAGTGTCTTTATTAGCAATGTGATTCCTCAATACTACGACATCACCTATGTCTATTGCTCCACTACAAGTAACGTCTCCGGCCCAGTAATTGCAGATTGTATGTTGGTCCGGATGACCAACGTATTTGCTTAATAGGTCCAAGTCATCGTCGTCCACATTACGGTCACAGTTCACGTCGCCACAGGATGTTTCCGGATTACCAGGACAATCATCATCATCGCCATCTATGAGTCCATCACAGTCATTGTCTATGTCATCATCACAGGATGTTTCTGTTGAATTACAATTGATCCAGTAACCTTTGCCTATTTCTAAAGTGGTGTGCTCAATATATTCGCTATCTTGATCATATCTCCATAAACCAACTTTATTAGCTAAGACAATGTTCTTGTCTCCAGGACCGACCATATTCCAACCTATTTTTAAGCTATCTTCCAAACCATCTGCAGTTAAGAGTACTTTCGTTCCTTTTACTTCCAGATCCGCTGCGGTTTCCATTGTAACAATATAACCTCTGCCAGGAAGTATTTCTTTTAAATCATCTGAAGGTGGGAATGGGTTAGAGGGATCGTATTTTTTCCAATGATCATTATCATCCACATCATATGTCCATACTATAGAGAGACTGCCTAATATTGGTTTAAATACA
>DAOVYR010000072.1 GCA_030635525.1 Candidatus Nanohalarchaeota archaeon
CAGCTTGGCAAAAAACTAAAAGACCTGAAGGACAAAGGCGAGATTACGCCGCCAAAAGATATGAGCGCAGGCAATCATCCCACACTAAATCCTCCTGAAGACCAAAAGAAGAAATCATAATTCTCTATCTGGCAGGTACAACAATAAACTATAAATAATCCAGAAAACACAGAGATAGTATGTCATCAGTCTGCTTCTATTTTCAGGTACACCAACCCCGCCGCATAAAAGCCGGTCACAACATAAACACCCGGGACTGCAAAACCCCCGAAGACTTAGAGCGCGCAATCTTCAATGACAAAAAAAACAGGGAAGTCCTCAAAAAAGTATCAGATAAGTGCTACTATCCTGCAAACCAGACAATGCTTGAGCAAATCGACCTATACAAAAGCCAGAAAAAAAAATTCAAGATATCATACTCGCTCCCCGGCCTGTTCATAGAATCACTGGAGCGCTTCGACAAAAACGTACTCGAGACCTTTGTCCAGCTCGCAAAAACCGGTTGCGTCGAATTCCTCAACGAAACATACTACCACTCACTATCCGCCTTCTGGGGCAAAGACACCCAAAGGCCGGAATTTGCAGAACAGGCAAAACTAAACCACCAGAAAATAAAAGAAATACTTGGAGTTGAGCCAAAAGTCTTCAGGAACACAGAACTCCTCTACAACGACCGCATAGCAGAAACCGTAGAAAAGATGGGCTACATCGGGATGCTCGCAGAAGGAATCGAATGGATACTCGAAGGCTGGAGATCACCCGAACACATATATCACCCCCCAAACTCAAATCTTGCAATACTCCTGAGGCACTATTCCCTAAGCGACGACATGTCATACAGGTTCTCAGCAAGATGGTTTCAACACTGGCCAGTAACCGCTGAAAAATACTCAACCTGGGTAGCCGCATGCCAGGGCGAGACAATAAACCTCTTCATGGACTACGAGACATTCGGCGAACACCAATGGCACGACACAGGCATATTCCATTTCCTCAAACAACTCCCCTACGAGATACTCAAATGGGACCACGTCGAATTCCTCACGCCCTCAGAAACAATCCAAAAATACCCCCAAAGGGGTACAATATCAGTAAACGAATTCAGCACAATCTCATGGGCAGATATGGAGCGCGACACATCCGCATGGCTTGGCAACAACATGCAGCGCCTCCTATTCAGCGAACTTGAAAGAGTAGGCCATATCGTAAAAAGCACAAACAACCAGCATCTTCTGGACATATGGCGATCGCTCCAGACATCCGACCACCTCTACTACTGCTGCACAAAACACTGGGCAGACGGTGACGTCCACAAATACTTCAGCCCCTACGACTCCCCGCAGGAATCATTCGAAGGCATGATAAAATCACTGGCGCAGCTTGAAGTAATAGCAAGAAATACCCTGAGTCCAAACATACCAAAACAGGAACCTGAAGTCAGAAAAGAGATACCTGAAGAAACACATACCATAAGATATAAAGAACCGGCTCAAATCTAAGAACCCATAAAAATACATGCATTCTCAGACAATATATAGTTGAAGACATAACTATTTGGACTAATGTCTTCATCATATAGATTAACGTCTCTTGGTTTTTGGTTAAATTAGTCCATTTAGTAACGACGTTAACTATATATAGAAACAACAAAAACCTACTCAATCAGAATTCTGCTCTTCACGCCCAGCTTATCCCCTGCGCGCCTTAAAGCCTCTTTCGCAGCAGTGATATCCCCTGCATTGACATTCAAAGTCATAACCGGCTGCCCCTTCCTGACCCGTGCCGCCGTACTTGTCGGCTTTCCGAACGGGTGCGACATACCCTGGTAGAAACGGTCTGCCTGCGCAATAGCAGCCTGGGCATGTTCACGCAATACATGATGCGGAAAAACACGAACCTTCAGAAAATAACCCTTATCCTCAACATTCTTCTTAATATAAGCATTAGCAGCCACACGACATGCCTCTAAAGCATTATGCCTAAGCTGTGAATCCTTCTCAATCACAATATGCACACTATGCTCAAACTCACCAGTCATATTACCCATATTGAAATTATTCAGCTTCTTGCCCGGGACACCTTTGATATACGACTTGCGGTGTACCTTAACAGCCCTTCGGGTATATGGCCTCTTAAATTCCTTGTAAATCCTTGCAGGTCTCAATCCCATAACAATCACTATATATTTATATAGAACACCAGATTATTTCAACCTCAACCTTTAAAAAGTTATTTGTCATATCCCTCCAGATAACTAGAAAACACAACTGCGAATTTTTATATACAATCCACACCAAAATATATCCACCCGCCATATATTACGTGAGACCAATGAGAAACATACTACTTGCCACCCTTTTGCTATTGGTTTTACTGATGTTATTTTTGATCAATCCCATATTACTCCCACTCTCAATTCTGGCAATCCTTATACTCTATTACAGAGATAGTTTAGCTCACATACTAACAGAAATCATCATGTTTGCCGTTCTCTCATCAATCCTCTACATCACTGTCTCCAACAAAGCAATACTCGTAATAGTCACAGCCCCCTTCAGTAACTTCAAAATATTCTGGACTGTCCTGCCAATGCTCATAGCATGGATTATCCTCGAAGTTTATTTCACAAGACACGAAAACGAAAACATCGGATGGAACACGGCCATCTGCAACGGGCTCATGCTCTTCTGGGCAGGGCTAAACATACTGTTCTCCATGACCACAAGCAGGTACATCTTCCAAAAATTCATAATAATGTCAATAATCATTGGATACGCCGCATTTCTGATATACATCTCATTCACCCATCGCTACTCACCAAAATTCACCTTCAGGCTTGCCTCAACAAACATAGTCTACTATTTTGGAATACTAGGCATCCTATATGCTTACAATGTAATACTGCCGACCGCAAGAAGCATCTTCTCATCCATTATCCTACTCTGCCTGATACTGCTCACAATAAGAATAATAAAAAAGATAGTACATAATTTCGCAAGCAACGAATAAACAAAAGATTCTCCGTATAATGAATTGCCTTTCGGCAGACACGTAACTACCCATAAGTATATAATAGTTTCGCAATAATTATGCGGGTGATATTTATGGGGAAGGATACTAAAAGCCGCATATTAGATTCATTTGAGGGAAATGTATCTAGTGCACTCGATAATTTCAGCACATCTTACAACTCAAGCCGTGCAGCAGGTATAGGAGAAAATATAAGGAACTCCCTTTATGAGATATTAGAAAACCCAGACAAAAATATCATATGCAAAGAAAGTGAAAAATACAAAACAGGAGGGGTACTAGATAATCTTATGGGTTATTGTATTGAAGTAGAGTTCCCAAATCCTCATTATGTCGCAGCGCAATATCTTGAGAGAAACAACTATTCAAAAGCAAAGGGTCACATATACATTTATCTGGGAGATGAATCAGAAGCATCAGAACAACAGGAACAATCGCCTGCAGTTCACCGCTTGAAATTCGATCTGGATACATCGCATGTAACTAATATATTTGATGATAAAATGGATATCAACCTTGAAGAACTAATAAATGAACTTGGTAATAACCATTGTGCCGTTAAATTTTACAATAAAATGACAGAGAAAGCAAAAACATACAGAACATAGGAGTCTATCGCAGATGAGATATATAAAAAACCAATAAAGTAATGCGACGTTATTCGTTAAGATATTGAAATTTTGAATATGGAGGGTTAGCGCAGCAATCTTGTTTTTTGTTATATTTTTTACAACTAAGCCAAATTTTCTCAATAACGATATTTTTTTCAATATTTGATTAATCTAATGCTTTCGATTGCAAAACTTTTTAGGCATACTATAATTATGCATAAATTCATCTATCTTATCTTTGCCCCTTTAGATATATCTGCTTTCACAATCTTTCCTGACTCTGTTTTCAGCACAGTATCCTTATACGCAATCTCACCTTTTCCAGTGACCTTCATCTCAATCTTCAGAAAATCATTAAACTTAATACCCGACACCGGCTTTTTAGCAACCCCAAAAGCAACCACACTCTCACCGGGTTTAGCATCACCTACATCCAGCACAACAACATCTTCACCATTATCCGCTGCAAGAACCATGCCCTGCGACTCCACACCTCTTATCCTGGCATGTTCAAGATTCGCGACCACAACAACATTTTTGCCTTCCAGATCTTCTTTTTTTATGTGCTCGCGCAATCCTGCCACAAGCTGCCTTTTCTCATCACCGAGATCAATCATCAACACATAAAGCTTGTCCGCATCAGGATGATCCTTCACAGACAATATTTTCGCAACCCGTAAATCAAGCGCACTAAACGGATCCTCAGCAATATCATCATCAGTGACTTTCACAACAAGCGGCTTGGGAAGCCCGATCTTCATGCCGCTCTTCACAGAAATCCGGCCCCACCCCGTATTCTTTATACCTAACGTACCCTGGAGCTCCTTTGAAATAGAAGGCACAAACGGCTCAAAAACAACAGAAAGCATGGATACAGCCTTCACAGACAAATACAAAACCGTACCTGCCCGCTCCTTATCATTCTTCACAGCTTTCCACGGCTCATTCTGGTTAAAATACCTGTTGCACTCCCGCGCAAACTCCATAATCGCCTCAAGCGCCCTCTTAAGCTCAACATCCTCAATCAAGGCACCAACTTCTCCGCTCAGCGCATCAATTTTTGCATCAAATACCTTATCAGCTTTATTTAGTTTCCCAAAAGACGGAACCTTAGAATCGAAATTGTTCTTCACAAACGTAAGCGTGCGATGCACAAAATTACCAAACGTATCCGAAAGATCATTATTCAGCTTCACCTGAAACTCCTTGTAGCTAAAATCCGTATCCGTAGTATTATTCGCAGTGACAGATGTAAGAAAATACCGCAGATAATCAGAAGGGAAGCGATTGAGATAGTCCCTTAAAAGAATAAACGTACCTCTCGATTTGCTCATCTTATCTTTGTCAACAGTAAGATATCCCCTTGTAGGAATATCCATAGGAAGATTAAAGTCCGCTGCCATAAGCAGCGCAGGCCAGAAAAGATAATGAAAGTAAACAATATCTTTTCCAATAAAATGATATATGTCAGTGTTCTCATCAAGCCAGAAATCCTCCCATTTTTCATTGTTCATCTTCGCCCACTTCACAGTAGACGAGACATAGCCAATAGGCGCATCAAGCCACACATAAAAATACTTATTCTCCTCACCGGGTATAAGAAACCCAAAATAAGGCCCTGTCCTTGTGATATCCCAGTCTTTCAGCCCATCCTTTATCCAGTTGAGCACATAGTTTTTCACATCTTTCTGTATGTGCTTGTTTGTTGTGAGCCACTTTTTGAGTTGTTTTTCATATTGTGTAAGGCGAAAAAAATAATGCTCCTGTGTACGCTTCTCAGGCTTCGCATGACATACTGCGCAATAAGCATTCAAAAGCTCACTTGTCTGGTACGTTGCCCCGCACTTCTCACACGAATCCCCATACTGGTCATCTGCCCCGCACTTAGGGCATGTGCCTTTGAGGAACCTGTCAGGCAGGTAGCGCGCGCACTTCGGGCAATACATAAGCTCTACTTTCTTTGTATATATTGAGCCTTTTTCCTGCGCTTTTTTGAAGAACTCGCATGCCATCTTCCTGTTTTCCTCAGAATGCGTATGATAAAAGATATCAAAGCTGATGCCCATATCCTTGAAGTCCCCAGCATGCTCTTTTCTGTATTTTTTTACGAATTCTTCGGGTTTGAGATTTGCTTTTTTTGCGCTTATCTCTATCGGTGTCCCATGTTCGTCTGTAGCGCATACGTAGACTACATTATTTTTTTTAAGGCGATGATATCTTACGAAGATGTCTGCGGGCAGGTATGTTGATGTGAGGTGGCCTATGTGGATTGAGCCGTTTGCATAAGGAAGAGCAGAAGTTACAAGAATGCGTCTGGATTTTATTTTTATCACCAAAGAAGATGTTTGCGCAGAAGTATTATATGTTTTTGCGCGC
>DAOVYR010000183.1 GCA_030635525.1 Candidatus Nanohalarchaeota archaeon
AGCCAGGCGGGAGCATTTTTGTCATATATCCAGGTTTTTGTGCAGGGGTTGCCAAGCCTGGTCAAAGGCGCTGGGCTTAGGACCCAGTCTTGTAGAAGTTCGAGGGTTCGAATCCCTTCCCCTGCACTTTTTTGTTTTGATTATTTCTTGTTATATGACATGTTTCATAAAAACATAGTCTCGTTTCACTTTTTTTAAAGTTGTTTCATAAAAACATCATTCTTGTTTCATCCAATATTTTGTTGTGCGTGTTGGAAGCGCACTAAAAATTTGAGGTGAAAAATTATGAAGAAAAAATTAGGAATCCTTGCGGTTCTAGCAGTACTTTCGCTTTCACTTTTTTTGAGTGTGGCGTCTGCTAATACGCAGTATTTTGGTGACAACTGTAAGTTCCCGTGGTATATACGTGAGGAACTGAAAGATGTCTTTGACAACGGAACGTATGATGATCTGGTTGCTTTGAGAGATAAATATCATAAGGTTTTTATACCTTGGGTAGACAGTGAAGATGATTTCGAAGTTGCTGCAGATGTGTTTGATGAAGTACGTGACTATCGTCAAGGTATTCGCGCTGAGTTGAGATCTATCTTTGAGGAAGGGACATATGATGATCTGGCTGCTATGAGGGATGAATATAACCAGAATTTTGTGGCTTGGATACAAGATGAAGATGATTTCGAACTTGGAAAAGATATGTTTCAGAGAAGAGGAGAATTTTATGAAGAAAACGGAGATTCCGGCCCTAAACCTTTGGATTCGTTTTTCGCTCCTTTAATGCATTAAGATGCGGCTTTGAAGCGTTAAAAACAGAGGGACTGCTATTCGAGAATATATTGTAAAGTTCTGATTTAGGCAGTTCTGCTGTTTTTATCTTTTTATATTTTTATCTTTTAAGAATAAGTATTGTATAAATTATAGGTGAATGATTATATGGTGATTGTACGTCATGTTCTGTTTGGACCCTGGTTTGGAGCATGGTTTCAGTTATTGATGGTCTTGCTTTTCTTTGTAATTATCTGGTGGATGCTTAAAGGCGGGCATGAATCCAGATATGCAGTGGCTAATAGCGACAGCGTTGAAGAGATTCTGAAAAGACGCTATGTAACTGGTGAGATAACGAAAAAGCAGTTTGAAATGATGAAAAAAGATATAGGTGCCTGATTAATGGAAATTTCTGTTAAGCGTCTTGTTGTAGGTCTTTTATTAGTATTTGCTTTAGGTATCATGTTTGCTGTCGTGAATGGCGAGTATGCTGAGATGTATGGTGAGTCACTTCCAGTTATAGTTTATGGCATCTCTTTTGTCTCTATTGTTATAGGGTCTTTTATTGTGCTTCTTTTTCAGTGGAAGATAAGTGCTCTTCAGATGGAGCGTATTCTTAAAGCTCTTCCGAAAGAGGAGGGAGTCATTATTAAGATTCTTCTTGATAACAATAATAGGATTGAGCAGAATTATCTTGTTGTCCTTTCAGGTATGAGCAAGGTAAAGATATCAAGAGTTCTTCAGAAGCTGGGCGAGCGCGGGATTGTTGAGAAAAAGAATATGGGTAACACTAATCTTGTTATCCTTACTGTTTGATATAAATATTTATCTGAATAATTTAGTTCAGATTATAGTTGTTAGTTGTGTGATTGTTATGTGGCTTCAGATACGGATGTATGCTGTCATGGTTGTTCTTTTTGCTATAGTCTATGCTCTGCTTTCGATTGCCGGCGCTTATCTCGGTGCTGGGAGTTTCGTTTTCTATGCAGGTCTTGCGATTGTTATGATGCTTATACAGTTTTTGGCCGGTCCGAAGATTGTTGAGTGGTCTATGAAAGTGAAGTATGTGTCTGAGACTGAGAATCCCAAGCTGCACAGGATGGTTGAGGCGCTTGCAAGAGAGGCTAAGATATCAAAGCCTAAGATTGGCATCTGTGAGACTTCTCTTCCTAATGCATTCGCTTTCGGCAGGTGGGAATCTGACAGCCGTGTCTGCGTCACAAGGGGGTTACTCAAGCTTCTTGATGATGATGAGCTTCGTGCAGTTTTAGGCCATGAGATATCGCATATTAAGAATAGGGATGTGCTTGTGATTACGCTTATAAGCGTTATACCTATGATTGCCTGGTATCTTGCTTGGAGCTTTATGTTTTCTGGGGGTCGTGATAGGGATAGCGGTAATGGAATAGCAATAGGTATTGCCGCTTTTGGAATATATATCGTAACAAATCTTCTTGTGCTTTATGTGTCAAGGATACGGGAGTATTATGCAGATAAGGGGAGTGTCGCTCTTGGCTCAAGGCCTAATCATCTGGCGTCTGCTCTGTTTAAGCTTGTGTACGGCAGTGCAAAGACATCAAAAGATGATCTTAAGCAGGTTGAAGGCATGAAAGCGTTTTTTGCGAGCGATCCTTCCAGGGCAGCTTCTGAGATAAGGGAGCTCAAAGAGCTTGATAAGGATATGAGTGGGCATATTGATGTTGATGAGCTGAGGGCTGTGAGGCAGAAGAGGCTTTTGGTGTCACGTTCCGGAAAGATGATGGAAATGCTCAGTACACATCCCAATATGCTTAAGAGGATTCATGCGCTTGCTGAGATGGAATGATTTTTTTAGGAATGAGTCACTTAATCAAGTATTTATGCTTTGGATGTTTAATGTTCTGTGTGGTTAAAATGCCAAGTAAGAAATTACCTATAATTGATACTGAACTGTGCATCGGCTGTGGTCATTGTATTATGGCATGTCCGTTGGGTGTCCTGAAACTTGAGAATAAAAAATCAGTTGTTGTTGCACCTGAAAAATGTGATAGTGAAGGAAGATGTATTGCTGCATGTCCTATGCATGCTATTGCGCATCTGGAAGATAAGGAATATTAGACTTTTTTGTGTTTGTCTTTTATCTGTATAATGTTGTTTTCGTCATTTTTTATCTGTTTTTATTGAAATGTGATTTTTTTAGCAATCAAAACGCTTAAAAAATTATCGTGTTAAGTTTACTATGTTTACCTGTGGTGAGGGTGAGCTAGCTCGGTTATGCTTGAAGACTGTGGATTTTCAAACCCGGGTTCAAACGAGGGGGCTCCCTCGAG
>DAOVYR010000033.1 GCA_030635525.1 Candidatus Nanohalarchaeota archaeon
AAAGAGCGCCTGGAATATAAGATAAGGGAATGCAAGGAAAGAGTCATATCAAAGATGATGTCAACCAAAGGTACAGAAGCGTCTGCATTATGCGAACAGGAAGACGGGGAAATGTCAGAAGATGGGAGATCATGCTGGATAAATCCAGGGCATAGAGCAGAAAATGTCAATTGCTTCACACAGGAATGCCTTGATAATATCTGATTGAGTTTCCGCTCTCTTCTATCGTTCAGACCGGGCAGAAATCTGTTTATTTATAAGTGCTGGTGACTATCTTTCATCTATGCTTGCTTTGATATTTAATGCTGTTGTACTTGTTGTTTTTCTTGTGTGTTATTTTAGGGATAAAGATAAGTCTGTTCATGCGCTGCGGTTGTCTGTCCGGTCTTTTGAGAGGATTGCGCCGGTATTTGTTGTTGTTATTTTGCTTCTTGTTTTTGCGCAGGGATTGTTTTCCGGGGATGCTGTTTTTGCTTATGTTGCGGGTGTTTCGGGGCTCTGGGGGTATCTGGTGGCGGCTTTTGTAGGTGCGATTGTGCATGTGCCGCCTTTTATTACGTTTCCTATAGCCGGCCAGTTTCTTGCATCAGGTGTGAATCCCGGGTATATTGCTGTTCTTGTTACTTCGCTTGTGATGGTCCATACTTTCAGTATACCTATTGAGGTCAAGGAGCTTGGGCTTAAGTTTGCTTTGGTTCGCAATTTCTTGTGTCTTGTTTTCGCGATTGTTATCGGTGTCATTATGGGGGTGTTGTATTGAAGTCCTCAAGAGTCAAGGGAGTATTTGGTGTGGCTGCTTTGATTGCGGTCATTCTTGGATGTGTGATGTTTCCCGGGTATGCTGCTGATAATTCGGTGGTATTGTCGATTCTTTTGTATCTGCCCGGGTTTTTTGTGCTGATCGGGTTGTTTGAGGCGTGGGTGTCCAGGGATTTTGTGGTCACTCATATGGGTGAGAAGTCGGGGCTGAAAGGGTCGGCGTATAGCTTTGTTATGGGGTGCCTGATCCCGGGGCCTTTGTATCTTGCGTTTCCTCTTGCGGGTGCGCTTTTGCGCAAGGGGATCAGCAGGTTTAATATTGTGCTTTTTATCGGCGCATGGTCGTCTTTTAAGGTTGTCGAGGAGATTTTTGAGCTGCATTTTCTGGGTCCGAGGTTTCTGGTGCTAAGGGTTCTTTTGACTGTGCCTTTTGTGATTGTTGTTGCTTTTATTGTTTCTAAGGTTTGTTTTGATGATAAGTGACGATTTTGGGGTTTTGTGTTGGCATGAGTGAATCGAGGATTATTAGGGAATTGTTTGATATGGGGGAATCGAACACTACGAAATCTACCACGAAGTAGTTATTTAAATATTCGTACTTTTTAGTGTATGTATGTTTCATGATCTGGTATCTGGTGGTGATTATGAAGAAGAATCTACGTATATACCGTCAGTCAGTTCCGTATGGATAGAAAATAGGGAACGAATGTATTCTGAGCTAAGAATCCTTAAAAATACTATAGAGTCAGACTTACATCCTTTAAAGGAAATACGTGAGGTGAAGAGCGATGTTGGGTATATTTTCTTATCAGATGATGTTAAAAATCTAAATGCTGTGGTCTCTGGTATGGGGAAGTTGTCGAATGATTTGCTTTCTTCTATGTCTGGTTCCTGTGATACGGAAAAATTGTCGTATACTGAACTTTTTAAGGATGTTTTTACTTTCTATAAGGGCTTGTATGAAATTGTTGAGAAAGAGTTGAGTGATTATTATGATGAGAAGTTGCCTCAGGAGTTGTTTGCATACTATCATTCATTTCTTGGTTATTCAAAGAATCGTGTTTCTTATGTTCCGAAAAATCAAATCGTATTTGAATGTGAAGAGAGAAATTGTAATCAGTTGGAATTTATGAATTATGTTAGACATGCTTTTGGAGATATTACTGATATAATGTATTCTGATTTGGAGAAAATGAAAAGTTCTTTCGGAAATATTGTTGAGGAGATGAATAGTGCTTATCCTGATGTTATGATTATGCCTGATAGTGATGGTTTGGATATGCCAAAAAGTCCTTTGAAACACGATCTGTCGCTTTCTTCAGTTTTTGTACATCCTTTGTACCTTATGAGGGGTAGACATCCTCGGGAGAATAATGCTTGAATTGATGGAGAGTGGAGCTAAAAGCAACCTATAAATATGCGCTCTTCTAAATAGGAAAGTAGGAAATTAGTTAAAGTTATTTTGCTTAGCTATTATTTATTATGTGTGGTTATTATGGATAAAAGGATTGACCCCTGGGGCGCAGATGATATATCTGATTATGATAAGCTTATGCGCGAGTTCGGCATCGAGCCGTTTTCTAATGTGATCAAGTCTGTTCCTGTTGTGCATAAGTATATGCGGCGCGGGATTATCTACGGGCATAGGGATTTTTCCCGGATTGCTCTTGCTATGAAGAATAAGGCGCCTTTTGTCATGCTTACAGGGCTTATGCCGTCGGGAAAGATGCATCTTGGGCATAAGATGGTCGCTGATGAGATGATTTATTTCCAGGAGAACGGGGCGCATTGCTATGTGTGCGTGGCGGATGTTGAGGCGTATCTTACGCGGGGGATGGATACTAAAGTCATGCGGGAGCTTGCTATTAATGAGTATCTTTTGAATTACATCGCGCTTGGGCTTAAGCCTAAGAAGTGCAGGTTTTATTTCCAGAGTGATTTTTCTAATGAGTATAATGTGATTAGCAAGTATTTTTCGAAGAAGGTTACGTTCAATGAGCTTAAGTCGATTTACGGGGGAGAGAGTCTTACGACAGGGAAGATTGTTTCTGCGCTTACGCAAGTTGCGGATATCTTGTATCCGCAGATTGATATGGGGAAACCTACGCCTACTGTTGTGCCTGTGGGGACTGACCAGGATCCGCATCTTCGGCTTACGAGGGATATTGCTGCACGGTTTAAGAAGGAGTATAATTTTATCTTGCCTTCTTCTACGTATCACCGGTACCAGAAGGGGCTTTCTGGTTCCAAGATGAGTTCGAGTGATCCTACTACTTATATCGCTTTGACTGATTCGAGGAAAGAGGTTGAGGGGAAGGTCAAAAGAGCGCTTACGTGCGGTCGGGATACGCTTGATGAGCAGAAGAAGCTTGGGGGAAGCCCTCTTAAGTGTACTGTGTTTGAGCTTTACAAGTTTCATTTTATGGATGATGATAAGGAGTTATCAAATGTGTTTGATGAGTGCAAGGGCGGCAAGGTGATGTGCGGGGAGTGCAAGGGGCGCTGTATTGAGCTGATTGTCGGGTTTCTTGAGAAGCATCAGGCGAAGAGGGAGAAAGCGCGCGGGCAGTTGGATAAGTTTTTGAAGCGCTGAATTATATTGAGAGCAAAACCAGGCCGCACAGGACAGCCTTCAGAAAGGCTGGCTATCAGAGCGACCGTAAACCTTCGGTTTAGGTCACAGGCGCTTTGTTTAAGTTGTATGGACTGGTATTATATTGAGAGCAAAACCAGGCCGCACAGGATTGAGATTATGCCTATTTTCTGGTTTAGTTCTAATCTTTCTTTGAAGAAGATTCTTGCAAGGATTATCGTGACCATCGGGAATGTTGCGCTTATGGGGGCGACTATTGAGGTATATTCTGAGTTTACGCCTATGCCGTAAGCCAGGAAACCGATAGCTTCAAGGGTTCCTATCAGTATTATGGATGATGTAATATTTTTTGGGAGGGAGATGTTTTTCTTTGCTGCAGCAGAATAAGCCAGTAAATAAAGGAGTGCGGCGTTTTTCATAAAGAATATTGGCAGGAACCAGCTTAGTTCGTTTACCAGTATGCTGATGAATACGAAATAGATGCCTGTTGCAAAGACGCTGATTATTGCATATTCTATGCCTGTTGCACGATTTTTTAGCTTTAGTTTCAATACATCGCGCAATTTGAAAGATGTCAGGACAGTGCCTGAAATTGCCAGTATAACGCCGCCGGACTGGATAGATGTCAGTGTTTCGTTGAGAAATATGAGGCTAAGGATTACTGTGATTACAGCCCAGCAGGCAGAGACAGGGCTGATGATCGATACTTTTCCTACCTGCAGACCTTTGCAGAATGAGAGGAATCCGATGACACTGAGAAGTCCTGTGGTTAAAATTATGATGATTGTGGTTGGTGAGAGGATCGGCAGTTTGAAGAAGAGTGAGAATATTATGTAGTATAGTATCAGACCAATGGTCTGGCTCCAGATAACTGTTTTTAAGACATTGCTCTTTCTTACTGCTTTTACTATAAAAAAATCGCAGGTGCCCCAGCTAAGCATTGCGATGATTCCAAAGATTATGCCTGTTGATATGTCCATAATGAATGATTATTTGGGATGGTTTATTATTAAGTTTTTTATGAAAGGCTGAAAGTCGTTCCTGTTTTTGTCTTGTCTCAGCCTTATAAAAGGCTGGCGATTAGAGCGACCGTAAACCTTCGGTTTAGGTCACTTGTCTGTTCTGTCCACATGTCGTTTAGGTCACAAGACTGTGTTGTTCTGGTATGTGTGGTTTTATAAAAGACTGAAGATTGTTCCTGTTTTTGTCTTGTCGGCACTTATTTTTCCTTCACGGGCGAGCCAGCCTAAGCTTGAGTGGACTTCGGTTATCTTTAGTTTTGTTTCTTTTTCAAGTGCTGCTGCGGTTTTTTCGCCTTTTTTGTTTAGTGCTTTCCAGATTTTTCCTGCGTTTGTGCCGAATAGTTTTTCTGTTTTTATTTTTGTCATGTTTTTCACCTATCTGAATATTTTTATCAGTGATATTAGGTTTGTCGGGTATATATTGATTTGTGTTGTTGAGTTGATAGTTTTGGCTATGTATTTATATGTGTGCAGTCCAGATAGTTGTCATGGAGTATAAAGGGCTTGTGTTGGATAAGTTTCAGGTCGATGCTATTTCTTCTATTGAGAATAATCATTCTGTTGTCGTTTCTGCGCCGACGGGGTCAGGCAAGACGCTTATCGCTGATTATATTATCAATAAGTATATAGACAAAGGCATAACTGTGATATATACTGCGCCTATCAAGGCGCTGTCTAACCAGAAGTATAAGGAGTTCTCGAAGGATTATGGCCGCGATCGTGTCGGGCTGATTACCGGTGATGTCACTATCAATCCCGGGGCGCCTGTGATTATCATGACGACTGAGATATACCGCAATATGGCGATTACCAGGGATCCTGCGCTTGAGCGGGTGGCTTATGTGATATTTGATGAGATACATTTCATCAATGATGTGCAGAGGGGTTATGTGTGGGAAGAGTCGATCATGTTTTCGCATGAACGTGTGCGAATGCTCTGCCTTTCTGCTACTATCCCTAATGCGCGCGAGTTTGCGGACTGGATCAAGGCAATCAAGGGACATGATGTTGATACGATCATGAATGATAAGAGGCCGGTGCCGCTTCACCGGACGTTCTTTGATTCTGAGCTTGGGGTCACTACGCTTGATGAGATAAAGAAGAAGCATGAGGCTAAGAATGTATGGTACCGGGGATTGCGTAAAAGTAAGTCGAATAAAAGGGATGAGGTTAAGGCGCATGTGGAGCTTGTGTCGCTTATCAGGGATAAGCTGCCCTGCTTTTTTTTCACTTTCTCAAGGCGCAAGTGCCAGGAGAATGCGCTTGAGCTTGCGCGTTCGGGTATGTTTGATACTAATTCTGAGATTTCTGCCCGGGTGCGTAAGAAGCTGAGTGATGCTGTGCCTGAGATCAATGACCTGAAGTCTACGCGGGATCTGCGACAGGTTCTGCCTTACGGGATTGCTTTTCATCATGCGGGGCTTTTGCCTATAATCAAAGAACTTGTTGAGGAGCTTTTTTCTGAGGGGCTTATCAATGTGCTTTATACTACTGAGACGTTTGCTGTGGGTATCAATATGCCTGCGAAGAGCGTGTGTTTTGATTCTATGATGAAGTTTGACGGTATAAATTTTCGGTATCTTAATTCCAAGGAGTATTTCCAGATCGCGGGGCGCGCAGGAAGACGGGGTATTGATAAGGAGGGGTTTGCGTATGCTGTTGTTGAGGCGCGGGATTTCAATTATGGTGTGCTTAAGAAGATGACTACCAAGGATACGGAGCCTATCACGTCGCAGTTCAGGCTTTCTGTGAATACTGTGCTGAATCTTGTCAAGCAGCATAATAAGGGGGAGATAGAGCATATATTATGTAAGAATTTCAGTACATACCAAAAGTACGGCAAAAGGTTCGATAAGGAGAAGAAGGCTGTCATCTATCGTAATTTCAATAATATTCGCAAGAAGCTTGTGGCTCTTAGGTATATAGAGAAAGATAATCTTACGGCTAAGGGTGAGTTTTCTTCGAGGATATATTCTGATGAGATTGATACTGGTGAGATTTTCGGCACGCGGTTCTATAAGCGATTGAGTGATTATGAGATGCTTCTGGTTATTGCGTGTCTTGCGTATGAGCATAAGCCGAGGAATGAGTTTTTCAAGAAGTATAATCACAGGGCTACGAGGGCGCTTATGGGGAAGATCAATTCTGATCCTTATCTTGCCGGGGTGAAGAAGTTCGCTTGTATGAGGGATCTTACTGCGATTGTCTATCCGTGCTATTACGGGTCCAGCATTTTTGAGATCATGAAGAATACGAGCTTTCTTGAGGGGGATATGATTCGTTTTTTCAGGCAGATGATTGACCGTATCGGGCAGATCAGGAATGCTACGATGGATGATAAGCTGATTGATGCGCTTAAGGATTGCGAGGATAGGATTAATGGTTCTATGGGGGATATTGATGTTATTTGATTCTGTGTGTGCTTAACTGAGTTGTATTTTGTGCTATTTTACGTTAATTTAAGCCAATAAACGATACATTTATATATTGTAACTACTAAGTAGTTGTATGTTAAATATTGTTGATGGTCATACGCATCTAGGTCAATCAGATGGTACGTTGGAAAATAATATTGATGATTATTTTAAAATGACCAAGGAACAGGGCATAAGTATAGATAACGCAGTAGTATGCTTAAGTCCATATCAAGTGCCGGACCTGTTCAGAAATAGTAATTTAACGACAATAAATCCCGATTTTAGTTTAAAAGACGTACATTCAACTTTAGATACTGATATAATACCTTATTTTTTTGTGCCATACACCCCGGGAAGCTCTGTATCACCTAAATGGATTGAAAATATCGATTACTCTGAGTACGTATCAAGTTTAAAAAATGCAGGATTTAAAGGATTAAAGTTTCATTGCAAAGAAGGATTTGATCGAAGTATATATGGCATATTGAATGCAGGTCTTGATGTGGGTATGTCTATACAGGTCCATATTAACAATTCAGATAAGATTAATGATACTTTAGAAAAGGGTGAATTTTCCCTATCAAGAATTATAGAGGAGACAACACAGAGCGGAAATATCTTTTATGGGGTTCATGGTGCGGATATAATCATCAACTCGCTTCCAGAGGAAAAATATAATAATGATATTATGAAGGATCCGATGATACTATCAATGCTTAAAGCAGGTAAACCAATAGAGGGAATGTTAGAAGAATTAGAACCATATTATGCAGAACCAATAAAAGATATTGAATTTGAAAAATACCAAAAACTTATACGGACAATTGAAGACAATCTTGGTAAGATATATCTTGGAAGCTCAGAGAATGAATATGGTCGTACACAAAATTATTTTCATTCAAATAATAATCTCTCTATACAGTCTAAAAAATTATGTCAAATGATTGGAGAAGAATCCGAAATATTAAAACATATTGTTTTTGAAAGTGATATTTACGGTGATCATACTGTATTTGATAATCACACACCTATCATTCAATCAACAATATTAAGACAGGTAGATAAAGACAATATTTTATATCATAATGGACTTGATTATGTCAATAAAATCGCATAATATGGCTTCAGGAGAATAGCATGTAATTTTTCTTGTAACCTTTCTGCCTACTTCGATTTGAACTATCGAGAATTCCTCGGAAGTTGCTGATTCGCCGAGTTCTTTTTCCTGATAAATGTTTTTAAGATGAAGCGAGATGTTGTCGGCAATGCATCCAAAAAGTTTCGCAATTCTTTTTTGAGGCAGTCAGATAGTTTCATTAGCGTACAGTACTCTATATTGATTTGTCCATCTGGTGTTTGGTAGACAGTTATCTGATTGTCTGGTCGTTTTTTGCTTTTAGTCATTTTTTTATGCATTCGTTTCAATCATTTGTTGTTCTGGTAATGTTGATTTAAAATTTGTGATGGATTTCCCTTCGCGTTCGTAAAGTTCGCTTTCGATTTTTTATTCATGCTTTCATCTGCTCCAATCTTGTAAGCATCTCAACTGCTCCTATATCCATCTTCGAGAATGCAAACCATTTCCTTCCGAGGTCTTTCAGGGAGGCGCCGAAATGATAAACTGTTGCATTGTCGATGATTATAAACCGGTCATGTGAGTTCCTGAATTCTTTTATTTCGATGGTCGGATACTGCTTGTTGAACTTATTGACATCCAAAGCAAGCAAGCGGGAAATGTTTTTGGTAAGAAGGGTGACATTGACATTTTTCTTTCGTTTGGACAGATGAGCAAGAACGTTGTCGTCCAAGTAATTATCGATTATGACAATGGATTCTTTAGCGCTTCTGAAGATGTCTGAGACGAACTTGTAGGCGTCAAATATCTGTCCGTCGAAGAAGATGCCCTGCTTTGGTTGGATTTCCTTGCTTTCTATGGCGTTTAGCACATGTTCCATCTTTTTATCTGTCTCCAATTGTTTTATCTCAAGGGTATCAAGCCGTTGAAAGACTTGTGCGTTCGAGCCGATGAAGCGGCGCATTGTAACAAATGCATTTATTATCTGAATGCTTACTTTGACGGCTGTTTCACTTCTTAGAACCGCA
>DAOVYR010000021.1 GCA_030635525.1 Candidatus Nanohalarchaeota archaeon
CTTGTTTTTCTCTTTTTTTTAGTGTTTGGGGCATTGTATCATTGTCTCCGGAGTAGAAATGTATTGTTATGGGGGGCTGTGATTATATGTTTTTTGTGCGTTTTTTTAATTTTGTATGCAGGATGTTTTGATTATTGATGATTGTATGCGATTTTAATTAGAAGGATGTGTAAATACCTGTCCTGTGATGTGGAGATGGTGGAGAGTATGATGAAACCAATAATCTAATGAGACCCGGATTAGGACGGATTATCTGACAGAGGACGGTGTTGGGAATACAGGCGATTTCGAAATATAACGAAACATTTATATAACTATTTCGTTATATATTGGTCTATGAACACTATCAAAAACATAATCGCAATAGGCGCCCCTGCAAAGGGAGATGATTTTTTTGACCGTGAAGAGATGATTATGGAGATTTGGGAGACATTAGAGCGCTCAAATATCCTGTTAATTGGTCCCCGCAGATTTGGAAAGACAAGCATTATGCTTGAATTGAAAAATAATCCGAAAAACAAGTTTATGCCATTCTTTTTTGAGATAGAACATCTGGAATCACCAGAGGAGTTCATTTTGTATATCATTGAGGAAATCAAGAAAAATGAAGGTATGTGGAACAAGGTTAAGTCAGGAATATTCTCTTTTTTCAAAGCAGCTGATGGAAAAATTGAAGAATTGGAGATAAGTTCTATCAGGATGAAATTAAGAGAAACAAAAGACAATGACTGGAAAAAGCTAGGCAGCCACCTTATAAATCTGATGACGAAGGACGAAAGAAAAATTCTGCTCATTCTTGATGAATTTCCTGAAATGATAAAACTCATGATCAAAAGGGACAAAAAAAATAAAACCAATGAAGCGGATGTGTTTTTGAGATGGTTTCGCGCGATTCGCCAAAGTATGCTTGAGGAAGCCAATTTGAGGTTTGTTGTTGGAGGATCTTTATGTCTTGTAAATCTGCTGAGAGAGATAAATAGTGTCTCTCAAATCAATGAGATGACTAAAATTAAAGTAGGACCATTTTCAGATGAAAATGCAACGAAATTCATTAAAGCACTTTTGGGAGGGGCAGGTAAGGAGATTGAGGATGATATTTCGGAAGCCATTATAAAACAAATCGGGTCCCCCATACCATTTTTTATCCAGATAATGGTTGTGGCATTGTTGAGGGAATCCAGAAACCTAAAAAGAGACATTACGCCTGAATTTGTAGAGGAAGTGTATGAAAAATATCTTCTCGGAGTAGATTATAAAAGCGAGTTTGATCACTATCATTTGCGTCTTAGTGAATACTATGTTGATATTGGCGGGCAGAAAGATATTGTGGCAGTAGCAAAGGCCATATTGACGGAGCTATCAATGCAGAATAGTATTCCAAAAGTGAAATTGTATGACCTTTATCTTCATAATACAGAGCAATCTGCGGACGTAGATGGATTTGGATGCCTGATGGCGCTTCTTGAAGATGAATTTTATCTTGAGTATGATCCAGATAGTAAATCATACTGTTTTTTGTCGAAGTTATTGAAGGATTGGTGGTATCGGCATTTTGGCATGCTTAAGAATTATGGCGAGAGGGTCGTGATATGAAATCAAGTCAACAGATGTTTAACCCGGCAATAGAGGATTACAAAATGCTGAAAGAGGTTGTGGTTGAGCGGGAAGATGATTTAAATTCTATTCTTGAGCTGTTGGAATCAACGCCGCTAAAAGGCACGTCGCGAAATTTTATTGTGATGGGACCAAGAGGGATTGGGAAGACTCATTTTTTATTGCTGATTTATTATGAGATTAAAGAGCGCAAGGGGTTGAGTGAGAAATATGTTTCTATTAAGTTTTCAGAGGAAGAATATTCTATTGATTCTCTTGCTTTCTTTTTTATAAGGATTTTTGAGGAGTTGTCGAATGAATTGGGCAGTGAGAAGGAAAAGGCACAGATAAATGAGTTTCTTGAGTTGAACAGTAAATTGGAGAATAGGGAGTTTGTAAATCTGGCGGATGCGTTTCTTGAGAAACTGATGCATAAGCACAGGAAGAAGATTGTTCTTTGCTGTGAGAATCTTGATGAGATGTTTAAAAGGATTTCTTCTTCAGATAAAACGGATATGGGGCGTCTCCGCTCAATTCTTCAATCAAGGGATTATTTGCTTATTATGGGATCTGCATCCACTTATTTTAAGGAGATTAAAGATTACGGGGAGCCATTTTATCATTTTTTCGAGCATGTGCGGCTTTCGAATCTCAGTGATGATGGTATTGAGGAGCTTATTATGAAGCTTGCAAAGATTGAGGATAATAAGCAGGTTATTAAAGAGTTTGGGAAATTTAGAGGGAAGATTAAGATAATTACTCATTTTACCGGGGGGGTGCCGCGACTTGTTCGTATGGTGTATTATGTGATTGCTAACTTGGAAATTACTGAGGTGATGGAGGAATTTGAGAAACTGCTTGATGAGGTGACGCCTTATTATCAGTCGCGTATGATGGGCCTTTCGCCGCAGCAGCAAAAGATTATGGATGTTATTGCTTTAGGTGAGGGCACTCGTACACCTACTGAAATTGCTGATGCGGGGAGGATGGACAGGGCTATTGTTAATGCACAGGTTAAGAAGCTTTCTGATGCAGGGTTCATACAGCTTGTAAAGCAGAGGAGACGGAAGGAGAGGAGGTATGATATCACTGAGAAACTGTTTAGAATATGGCGTGAAATGAGAAGGGCTAAGGGCAGGGAGAGGGTTAAGTATCTTACTGATTTTTTGAGGGTGGTTTATGGTGATGATGATTTTGAGAGGCATTTAAGTGCGGTTGATAAAAAGTTTTTCGGGTGTGTTAAGGAGGGGGCAAATTCAGAGGCAGTCAGGTATCTCAAAGAATGTGAGTACCTGAAGGATATTGTTCCTAAAAAGATGCGTGCGGATTTTGAGTACAGGCTTATTGAGAAGTATATTTTTGTGGGAGAATGTGAAAAAGCAGACAATGAGTTGAAAATTTTCAGGGAGTATATACGCAAACAAAGGTTAGGGAAAAAGTTTGATGAGAAAGTGTTCAAACTTGAAGTTATGAAGATTGATAAAATTTTAGAGAAAAATCCAGAGGATGTTTCTGCTATTCTTAAAAAAGGTAAATTGCTTCTTGAAAATAATAAAGATGAAGAGGCATTGGCGGTATTTGAGCGTGTTTTGGATATTGAGACGGAGAATGAATTGGTATTGATGACTATAGGAGTTGTGATTGGGTTTTTAGGAAAACACAAAGAAGCAATACGCATATTCGATAAGGTTCTGGAAATTAATCCAAAAAATGATGTGGCACTTGCAATAAAAGGATTTGCACTCTTAAAGAATGAAAAACACAAAGAAGCAATACACATATTCGAGAAAGTTCTGGAAATCAATCCAAAAAATGAATCCGCACTATTAATGAAAGGGAAAGCTCTCGATAATTTGGGAAAATATGAAGAAGCAATATGTACTTTCGATAAGGTTCTGAAAGTGAATCCAAAAAATGAAGAAGCATTGATGGAGAAAGGGCTATCAATCATGTATTTTGGTAAATATAAAGAAGCAATACACATATTCGAGAAAGTTCTGGAAATCAATCCAAAAAATGAACCAGCACTAGTAGCAAAAGGATTCGCGCTATTCAACATCGATAAATATAAAGAAGCAACACATGAACTTGATAAAGCTTTGAAAATTAACCTGAAAAATGAATTGGCATTATCTGTAAAGGGAGATGCGCTAGGACGTATGGGAAGATATAAAGAGTCAATAATTATTCTCGATAAGATTTTGAAAATTAATCCGAAGGATGAAGGGGCGCTGTTCCTGAAAGCTAAATCGCTTTTTGCGCTCAAAAAAGATAAAGAAACAATAATTATTCTCGATAAGATTTTGAAGATTCATCCGAAGTATGCAGATGCGTGGTGTATGAGATATGTCGCAATCTATTGCCGTGATAAATATAAAGAGAATGGGTCGCTGGAAGAAAGATATGATTTGTTTCTTGACTACTTCATTAATCTGCTTAGAAGGGATGTTAGGCATTGTGAAGAGATGTTTAATGTATTTAAGTACCGGTTTGGTGAGAAATTCGTGCACACTTTTGATATGGTTAATAAGACAATAACATATTTCAAATACAGGAAGGATGAAGATAAAGATGAGGCGCTTGTGCTTGAGAAATTGTTTCCCGAGGAGCGCGAAATTGTGAATATGCTTATCGGGCGGGTTGAAAAGAAGAAGGGATAAGTATCTTTTGCGGGTTGTTGGACTGGCAGTGGTACGGGTTCTACAGGATTACTGCGAGAATTATTATGTAGAGTGCGAGGAGGGTTGCGCCTTCGAGTTTTGTGATTTTTTTGTCGTAGACCACATATGCAAGGAAGAGCGTCAGGAGGAGCATTGAGGGGAGGGCGGCGGTTATGAATGAGGATGAGGCTGAGACGGTTCCTATGGTTGAGCTTGCGCCGAGAACAACGAGAGAGTTGAATGTGTTGGAGCCGATTATGTCGCCTATCATGAGGTCGGTTTTGCCTTTTCTTGCGGCGACTATGGAGGTTGCGAGTTCAGGGAGGGAGGTTCCTATTGCAATGAGGATGAATCCTATGATTGCTTCGCTTATGCCAAATGAGTGCATGATGAGCGTTGATGAGGAGATTAGGTATTTTGCGGCGTAGATGATGCCTGCCACGCCGATGAAAAATAAGAGTATTGATGAGGGTTTTAGTTTTACTTTTTTGTGTTTGTCGTGGTCTTTGTGTATTTTGATTGAGTATGCAAGGTAGGCAATGTAGGTTGCCAGGAGCATGATGCCTTCAATTAATGTTATTTTGAAGTCTATGAGGACTATTGCTGTTGCGAATGCGGAGATGAATAGGAAGGGGATGTCTTTTTTGAGGATGTTTCTTTTGGTCTTGATGATGTAGAATATGCTTGTTATGCCGAGTACGAGGGCGATGTTTGCGATGTTTGAGCCGATGACGTTGCCGATCACTATTCCGGGAAGGCCTGCGTGCATTGCCTCGATTGATGATGAGAGTTCGGGCAGGGATGTCCCGAGGGCTACGACGGTTGCGCCGACGATGAAGTCGGATGCGCCGAGGACTCTTGCGAAGTGGATGGCGCTGTCTGTGATTAGTTTTGCGCTGTAGAGAAGGGCTGCGAGGCTTAGTGCGAAGATTATGTATTCTAGCATGTGGGGTCACCGTGAGGGTTATATGATGTTTGGATAAGTAGTTCTCTTTAGTGTTGTTTTGGGAAGTATAAATATCTTGGTTTGTAGTATTAAATAGGAGGTTGAGAATATGAATCGTGATTTGTCCAAATTTAAAGAATATCTTGAAAACTGTTTAGAAATATCAATGAAGAATAATTGGGGGCTTCCAGGATTGGTGGTCTATATGGAGAAGTATTTGTGGCGAATAAGTTGCTAAAATATGAACCTCAAATTGGTGCTGAAAGAGAAAACAAAAATGCAGATATTTATCTCAAAGAAATTGGTAGAAGAGTTGAGGTAAAGTGGGCTAGTTTCTATGAAAAAGAGAGATACTGGAGTTGGGGATTTGGAGAGGGAAAACAGATTGAAAATGAAAAATTCGACTACTGTGTCCTTGTGGCTTCTGATGAAAATGGGAAAGTAAAGCATTGCTTCGTTTTTACATATGACGAAATGTCTAAATTAAAACATGGAGATAAAGGAATGATTTCGCAGAAATATTACATAACAGTTTATGAAGGTTCAGTAGAGTATGAAAATGAGTTGGAATCTGACCTTAACAAAAATACGGAAAAATATGAAGAGAGATGGGATAAAATCAAATAATTATGTATGATGCTCTGCCAAGTTCATCAATATTAAACAGACGGAAATGAGAGAACCATATTAATTTTTTACTTTTGATGCGCATAGCAAAAAAATCTGTTCTGTTATTTTCGCCATAATATCCTGCCATTTGTGGTTGGTGTGTTGTTCATTGAGTGTAGACCAAATGTTGTATACCTCCTATTTTTTTGGGTTGCCCGGATTCTAACCAATCGTCTACCACGAATTTAATTCCGCGAGAGTTACTAGGTCTGCTTTCAATTTCATAATCTAATTGCCTCAAAAATTCAATCCCACCGTTGATTTTTTCTAATCTTGGATTTCTGTCTACAATCATAGCTCCTAATGCTGAAGAACCACCTCTACCACCGACAACCATGATAGCATACACTTCCGGATTGTATGGATTTATGCCTTTTCCAGCGTATATCATAACAGCATCGTGTAGAAGATCTGCGCCCCCTTTCGGAATCTCGTCTACTCTAAGTATAGACTTTTTTTTGCCACTTGGAAATATTTCCAATGCTTCCCAATTCCAGGCCTGACTTTTTAAATCCTTTCCAGATACCATATCCTGCCATGTATATCCTTCCTGCAAATCAATACCTTCTTCTTCAGCACTTTCTGGGTAATTCCATGCAATACTCCTTCCTTTCTCTGGTATTCTTGCAGGAACCATGTCTTTGAGATAATATGGGTAATCGAACTCTATTCCTGGGCTTTGCGCTTTCATCCCATCAAGATTTGGAAGACCGCCTAAAATAAACATATCTAAATCGGTTAATTTCTGTTGTGCTAATGCGCCATCAGTCATGCAGCTTTTTCTATCTCCTATAGTCTGCTCAGGGTCCACAATCTGAACATAACAGTTATGATGACCTTCTATGGCTTGTAGATTATATTCTTTATTTTGCCCTGATTTAACTACCGCATCGCATAATCTACCATAATCTGCTGAACATGCGTCACCTTCTGAAACACCTTCTGGACTTCGTCTCCCGAAAGTCCACGCAGCATCATAGTTAGTTATCGATAGATTATCACCACTACCTGTCTGCATCCATTTTGGGAAGTATACGCGCTTTAGTTTATTATTTAATAATTGTTGAAAGATATCTTCTTCAGACTCATCAATCTGTCTTCCATATAATGTATTTACTGACGTTGACATAGATATCACTATCATTACTGGGTAGTTAGTTCATTATACGCAAAACTTTAAAAAGCTAGGGTGTCGAGGAATTGCCTTATTAAAGGAATGTTCTTTAAGTATTGCCTTGTTCTAAAATATAAGTTAATGGGAGTAATAAAATCATGAATTCAATCTAAATTCTTGCAAGAGATTATACCTCGTTAAAATGGCAATATCAAATCAGCCAAAGATTTATGAAAGTGGGAGTGTATTGTTTGTTATGCGCGCCATAAAAACAAGTTATGCTCAGTCGAAGTATATTGGAAAGCTGCCTCGTGGGTGTGTGCAGTGCATGCGCGGCAGGAAGCTTGTTCTTTTTGTTACGGGAGTTTGTGCGCATTCGTGCTATTATTGCCCGCTTTCTTCTAAGCGCAAGAATGTGGATAAGACGTGGGCTAATGAGGCGAGGGTTTCTTTGGATGAGGATGTTTTGCGTGAGGCGCGGTTGTGCTGCTCAACTGGCGTGGGGGTTACGGGAGGGGAGCCGCTTGCGCGGTTTGATAGGACTGTTAAGTATATCAGGGTGCTTAAGAGGGAGTTTGGAGATAAATTTCATGTTCATCTTTATACTTCGGGGGATGTTATCACTTCTGATATGCTGAAGGCGCTTTCGGATGCAGGGCTTGATGAGCTTCGGCTGCATCTTCGGGATGATTTGTCTTTGATTGATAAGTGTCTTGGGTATGGGTTTGATGTCGGGGCAGAGGTGCCGGTTGTGCCTGGCAAGGAAGAGGAATTGAGGAAGTTAATCCTGTATCTTGAGAAGGTCGGGGCTCAGTTTCTTAACCTGAATGAGCTTGAGATGTCTGAGCTTAATTTTTCTTTGATGACCAAGAGGGGGCTTTTGAGTAATGAGGATGTGTTTAATACGGTTCGGGGGAGTATGGATGCGGGGCTTGGTGTGCTTGAGTTTGCGCGCAGGAATACTGAAAAGCTGAGTGTCCATCTTTGCACGTCCAGTGTGAAGAATGTTTACCAGTACCAGAATCGTCTTAGGCTTCGGGCCAAAAGTATACTTAAGGGGTTTGAGAGGATTGTGGATCATTGCATGATTGAGAAGGGGGTTGTCGAGGGAGATTATGGGGAGGTTGCTTCTGAGCTGAAGCTTTCAAAGGATGAGTTTTTTGTTAACACGGAGGAGAACAGAGTTGAGATGTCGGTCAAAAATGCGCGGAGGGCTAAGAGGCTCGGGTATAAGTGTGCTGTTGTGAAGGTTATGCCAACATCGGATTCGTTTGATTTTGAGAAGGAGCCGTTGTGAAAGTATATATTATATTGACGGATACTAAATACAGTATGAAGATTAATGTGCCTAAAGATGTGAAACTATTAAGCATTAGCTTTTTGTTTATATTTCTTGGATTTAATGGCGTTCAGCAGTATGTAACAACTTATTTTTATGAAGCAGGATTTGTTGATGTGGGTTTTAGGTCTTTAATAATTGTTTATCTATTTTTTGCACTGGGGAACCCATTTTCTGCAGTGTTTGTTTCCAGATACGGACCGAAGAAGTCTATGATTAGCGGTGCGATATTTTATAGTGTTTTCATTTTTTCGCTGGTGTTTGAATCGGTGATTTTTGTATATTTAGCTTCTGCGATGCTCGGGATTGCCGCTTCTTTACTATGGACAGGGCAGAATGTATATCTGATTGGAGCCAGTGATGAGAGAGGTTACGGCAAAAGTGCAGGATTCTTTAATTCGCTCCATTCACTTGGCGCGAGTGTGGGTGTTTTGTTTTTAGGGTTCCTTATTGCGGGTTTCTCTTTTAAATTACCGTTTTTAGTTTTTTCTGTTTTTCCGCTTATCGGCTTTTTTTTGCTTTTTGGATTAAGGGATCTGCGCTGTGAAGAGAGAAAAAATCGTTTTGAACTTGTTAAAAAATCGCTTACAAATATAACAGCATTAAAATTGTCTGTGATCTGGTTTTCTTTTAATTTTGTCTATGGACTGGTTATTGGAATTGTTCCGATTGAAATCAAAGATACTCTTGGAATATCATATGTCGCGGTATTAGGTACTTTGTTTTATGCAATGCCGATTTTGTTTTCCTATTTCTTTGGAAATGTTTCGGATATAGCCGGCAGAAAAACAATGATAATATGTTCGTACATTATCTGTATAGCAGGACTTGTCCTTTTGTATTTTTCCGGGAAGGTGATGCTGGTTGCAGGGATCGTATTATTAGCTGTGAATTATTCGATTGTCAGACCGATGACTTTTGCGCTGGTCGGGGATGTAAGTACAAAAAAGAATGTTGAGTTTTTGACTGCTCTTTTCTGGATGGTGCAGAATATAGGTGTCATTCTTGCTTTGGTAATATCCACAATAGTTGATGCAAAGATTGTTTATCTGAGTTCTGTTGCGGTCATGATTCTTTCTCTTGGGGTACTGATTCCATTATTCAGACAGGATACGTGGGAAATCAGAGAGAAATTATCGTCTGAAATAAGATGAGGTTCTATTGTTGTGAATGTGAATGAATGGGCTCATCAGCTACTCCAATAATCATCAGGTACTTCATATTGGGACGGCATAATCATCGCCCAAGTGTATTGAAGAGGGTAATGTTTTAATTGTTTCTGTTTTTGCGTGTGAATCATTTATATAAAATGTAAAGTGCAGAAATAACTTGTGGTTTTATGGAGTTTATAGATAACTGGTATAAGCAGGCTAGAGCGATTGTGACACAGCCGAAGGAGTTCTTCAAAAAGATGCCTACATCCGGCGGGTTTGGGGAGCCTTACTGGTTTGCTGTTGTTAATATGCTGATTTCGTTTATATTGTCTGCGGGGTTTACTTTTGCGTCTATGGATGCTGAATTCGAGATGGCGCTTCA
>DAOVYR010000042.1 GCA_030635525.1 Candidatus Nanohalarchaeota archaeon
GCGTATTAAGATCCGCTGAATAAACCTTATCAATCTGCGCAGTCTTCACACAAGAAACTTTCCTTTTCAAAAGAGGTCTCATATCCACAAAAAAAAGATCAATAGGCTTAAACACCTTAACTGCTTCATGTTTGCCCAAAAACACCCACGACATATGTGTCTCTATAACTTTCCGAATACCCGAAAGATACTCATCAATTGCAGAAACATACACACACTGAACATTATCCATCAAAGCACCTGATATATCATATGGATATTAAAAAATAAAAAACCAAGATACTTACATGTCACAAGAACAGTACCAAAAAAAGCGCAATAATCCCACAACAACAAAACCCCAAAGCAAAAACCCCATCTACATAATCCAGCAACACAACGCAACTAGACTGCACTGGGACCTGCGCCTGGAAATAGACAACACACTGAAAAGCTGGGCACTCCCAAAAGAGCCCCCAACTGAAATAGGCACAAAACGCCTCGCAGTAGAGACACAAGACCACCCGATAGAATACGCAGCCTTTGAGGGCACAATCCCAAAAGGCAGCTACGGCGCAGGCGAAGTAAAAATATGGGACAAAGGCACATTCACCATGATAGAATCCGACAAAGACAAACTAATAATAGACATACACGCAAAACAACTAAACGGCACCTACGCCCTGATAAAAACCCGCTTTGCAGGCTCAAAATCCAAAAACACTTGGCTCTTCTTCAAAAAAAAGATCTGAAATCAAGCATTTACACTTTATCCACAAGAACAGATATTGGTATATCTGTATTCTTTACAATATTACCAATACGATAAATTATGAAATCATGGAACTGATATTTCTCCCTTAATTCGCAGATAATGGGCATATAATCCGATAGTGTTTCTATCTTCACAATTAGTTTGTACTTTCCAAGAACCTTGATAACTGTTGTTATCTCTGGAATCTGGCGAAGGAACAAAATAATTTTCTTTATTTGCCTGGGTGTGATGTAATCAAAATTTATTAAAAGGATACAGCCACGGATATCAAGTTTGTCATAATTTATTGTTATCGTATATTTCCTGATTATTTCCTCTTTCTCGAGTTCTTTTTTTATCTTTATAACTGTTCTCGGATCAAGTTTTGTTTTTTGTGCAATTTTGATAATTGGCTTACTTGGATTGAGGAAGAGTTCTGCCAAAACTCTCTTTGCATTGTCTGAAAGAGTAACAGGTATTTTGTCACCGGAAACAATCTCATCGTGTTCTGGCTCAACATTCTTGTTAAGGTATCTTTTTGACAAATGATGTTTAACAATAATTGGAAATATTTCAATAACTTTAACTGATTGGCTAAAAACCTCTAAAAATTTTGAATGATGTTTATTGAAAAAGGATAGATTTGGAACCGTATACTCAATCATCAAATCAGCGCCATAAGAGATGCTTTCTATAAACGTAACATTCTCCGATTTATCCAGATAATCAACAACCTCCTGCTGTTTCTGCTTATCCGATGTTGTGAAAACCATGAAAACCCAGAGATTTATCAAGCCAAATTTAGCTGAATCAATCTGTGTTTTGTATGTTTGAATGATCTTATCTTTCTCAAATTTGTCTAACCGATAGCTGACTAATTGCGGACTTATCCTCAGTCTTTTAGCTAAAGCTTTCTGCGATATTCTTGAGTTTACGCTTAGTTCATAGAGTAATCTGTATTGAAAATCAGTTTTTCTGGTCATATTCTTTTATTTATCTGCATAAATATATATGTCTGATGTCTTTTTACAAAGAATTCACTGGGTGCGGTCTTATATTTCTGTAGTTGCTAGTAAGTGATATGATGCAACCCGCACTTATGGAACGATTCCCTGTAATTCCCATCATTGATTCTCAAGATCCTGCTATTGAGAGTAATGTAATTCTTGACCCTGATACGGCTTATGTCCTCTCTGTAGCGAGGAAACCTCACATGTCTAACCTTACAGGATATCTGCTGCCTACTTTACGTCAGAATTATGGCAGAGATGTTGAGCATATAGCCATAGTCCCTTCCAGACCGGATGATGGGCTATATGTACTGGTCAATAAAGATTTGAAACCATTGATGACCGATGATGCGAATAATTATGGTCTTTTGAATGTGTCTTCTGATGAGATGAACAGGCAGGTGTCTTCAAGCAAGTTTGTAGGGGATTTGATTGAAGATATACTAGAGCATCAACCAGATGTGTTTGTTAATCTTTATAAGAATTCAAAGGATTATGGTTTTGATTGTGACCGTGTAAAGGTTATTGCCCCGAGGGCAAAGTGTGTTGAGTATTTTGATAACAAAATCAATCAAAAAAAGGTTGTTGCAGCCCTGGATCTTCCAGTGCCAAGAAGTTTTATTGCTAATAATTTTGATGAACTAATTGAGCTTTACAGGGAAAATTTTGATGGAGATGCATTTATTACATGTTCACATGGCAGTTCAGGCTCTGGAAGTGAACGTGTCTGTTCTGAGGGAAACATATTGTCTTCGTCAAAAATCAAGCCAGATGATGAGTATGTTATTGCTGATTATTTAGACCTTAAGTTATCGCCTTCAACTTTCGGTATAATTGCAGGTGATGGTGTCTATGTTGCCGGGATTTTTGACCTGATTATGGATGGTCCTAATTATTTAGGTGCGATTTCGCCAACATTAGCAACTCCTGAGCAAAAAGATGAAATGATTGCACTTACAGAAGATGTTGGGAAATATCTTGGCGAATACGGTTATAGAGGTCCTTATGGTATTGATTTTATGATTGATAACCACGGGAAAGTCTATTTTACAGAGATTAATCCAAGAGTTGGCGGTTCAACAACAGAACTTACAAAAGCTCATATGGAAGCTAATCCGGAAGTACCAAGCATTCCAGAGATAATATATGATGCTGTTATTTATGATACTCTTGGCTTTAGTCCAGAATCTTGTGAACTTCCTCAAGATGCATGGGCTCATAAGGTAATCTTTGGATATACAGGAGACCACACCAAGACCCTTGAGGCACCCGACCCGAAGTACACGGGGATTGTTGGTTATCCGGGAGATAATTTGAAACTTTACACACCTACAAAATTAGGGCTTGTTGCATACAGAGGAAATCCAGATGCAACTAGGGACGAAATATTATCTGCTTTAGATGAAAGAATAAGAGATATAAATCCATATTAAAAAGACACCCTATCAGGCCATCATTTATTAGAAGTTTACTGCCATATGAGCTTTTGTAAGTTCAACGAACTCGAAAAAAACACAAAAATCAAGAACCATAGAATTTTTAGCAATATATATAAAGTTCAGTTCAAATTCATCTTTTCATGAAATTCAAAATAGACAGCAAAATATTTGAGAAATTTCCTGAATTGAACATAGGGATTGTAACAGTAAAAGGAATTGACAATACTGGTTCTAACGAAGAGATCATGAATCTGATCAGGGAAAAAGAAAACCAAATCAGAGAGACTTTTAACACAGAAACATTATCCCAGAACCCGAAAATTGATGCATGGAGAAAAGCATACTCTTCATTTGGCGCAAAACCGAAAAAATACAAATGTTCTGTGGAAAATCTTTATCGGATGATTTTACAGGGAATTGAACTCCGCCACATAAACAAAATAGTAGATATCTACAACTACATTTCAATAAAGCATATTATTCCTGTAGGCGGAGATGACATCAATAAAATAGACGGAAACATAACATTAAAATTCGCCAAGGGAAATGAGCCATTTGTCGAACTCAATTCCGAAGAGACAAAAAATCCAAAAGAAGGAGAAGTTGTTTATGTTGATGATAAAGAAGTCCTTTGTAGAAGATGGAATTGGAGAGAATGTGATAAATCAAAAATGACAGAAGAAACAAAAAATGTTGCATTAGTGGTGGAAGGACTCCCGCCAGTCACAAAACAAGAAATCAGGCAAATCATAGACGAATTAAGCGACTTAATTCAAAAATTCTGCCACGGAGACATCAAAACATTTATTCTGGATAGCTCTGCACCTGAAACAGAGATTTAGCGTCCCCCAATCAAACTTTACTTCTTAATAATCCTATACCCATAAGCAAAAACCCCTAAAACAAGCGAAACCACACAAAACAAATACACCTCATGCCCCGAAAACCACCCGTAAACCGGATTGAAATCAGACGGGAAAAACGGCTTGATATCCGTATACAAAAAACAGTCAAGAAGGATATGAAAATAAACCCCCGAAAAACACCCAATCCCAATACTCCTGACAGAGTCATCCTGCCTAAGCCCAAAATAACCCATGACTTTCTGGATGGGCTCATTCACCCGGACCATCACAAAAAAAAGCGCAAGCGCAGCAACTGACCCCCCAAGAATAGAATGAAAAAACCCGTGCAGCGGATAATCAAGCCCGAAAAGCAGAACAAAAAACGGCTCCAGATCAACAATGACATTAGCAGCCAAAAAACTAGGCAGATTAACAAACCTAAAAAAAACCATACCTGCAAACAGCGCAGGTCCGAGATGAAATGGTGTAAGTGGCATATTATTCCCTCAATTCAAATTGACATATGATTATTATTTACTATAGCTAATAAAATGCATCTATTTTCAATATCTATTTAATATTCATACTTTTTATTTATACTTCTATGTTCAGGAACATCTCATTAGGAACCGCGGTAAGCGAAAAGGTAGTCCTTCCAAACGACACGAACCATTATTGCACGATATTCGGAGGCACACTGCTCGCCTGGATGGACATTACCGCATTCATCGCAGCGCGAAAATACGCTGGTAACGACGTCGTGACCGTATCTGTTGATAATGTTGTATTCCGCTCACCATTAAAGGTAGGCGATATCGTAAAAATATCAGCACACGTAACTCTCATCGGCAATACCTCAATTGAAGTCTGCGTAGACGTCACATCAGATAAAAGAAAGACAATAGAAAATGCCTATTTCACCTTTGTCAATGTTGACAAGGACGGCAAATCCATCCCGGTAGTACAGCCATCATTCGAGACCGAAGAAGAAAAAGAAATTTATGATATGCGAAAGAAACAAAAAGAATGCAAAAAGCAGGCCGAAAGACAGTGTTTGACATCCCACTAGCCTCTGCTTTCTGCAACAGATGAATATTTCGCAACCCTAAAACCGCCCGTCTGTCAGCGACAGATGATCCTTCTCAATCTCAATAATCGCAGAAAACACTTCGCGCACGCGCTCCTCAGTCGCCAGAGCAAGAAATTGCGTATAATGCTGAATTGCATTAGTCTCCCGCTCATTAGACTCGCGCAGATTATTCGAATTCTCCTTACTGCATTCATCCTTATTCTTGCTGATATCAGGTCCATCTATCTTCAAAAGCTTAACAATCGTATCCGCATGCTCCCTCTCAACCTTCGCAAGCCTCTTGAACATAACCTGGTCCGCTTCATTAGAAGCCTTCCTTGCAGCGCAGAAATAAAACTCAGAATTCGAAACCTCAAGCTCAAGAGCCGCAACCAGATTCTTTCTCGAAACCTCCGTAAGTTCAACCTCAGGCCAACTCCAATCACCCGCAGGCACAATATGCTCCTCATGCGCCCCGCAAAACGGGCAATGTGTAGGAGAAGAATCACCGATATATCCCTCACCGCAAATCTTGCACCTGTAGACCTTCACCATATAAACCACCTCATATATTCATATCTATCTATTGCACTCCAAAATATATATTTCTGAACATCATCCCTATAATCAGGATATTATGCCTGGATACACAACCTATTTAAAATATAGAACAAATCACCTAAATCATGAAAAACCGTCATGTAGGTTATCTCATAATCGGGATCGCATTCATCTTCTTAATGATTGTGATATCTTTCAACAACGCTCTGGAGACAATAGTCAACTCGACATGCTCACATGGTAGCGCCTGCCCTATGCATGTGACATTGAAGTTCCAGGAAACCATCAGCTACGGTCTGATTGGTCTCTTGATTGTTATAGGTCTATTAGTCTCATTCTTCATGAAAGACGAGTACGCGACAATTCTAAGAAAAGAAGACCTGAAGGACTCAACATCCGAAAAAAAAAGAAAAGAGAAGATAGGCTCCCTAAAAGACCACGAAAAGATAATAATGGACCTCATAATAAGAGAGAATGGCTCAGTCTATCAGAGCGACATCATCAAACATACAAAATTAAGCAAAGTGAAAGTCACCCGGATCCTTGACAAGCTTGAAGGTATGCAATTGATAGAGCGCAAAAGGCGCGGCATGACAAACATCATAATTCTGAAATGACTTAAAACCTGCTTATTTTCACAATATTTCTAAAAAAGAAACTAGTTTCACACCATCCTTTATAAGGGGTTTCTTCCAACAAATCTCTTAATCGCATAACAAGAGGTGTACCCTATTATGAAAAAAATATTGTATCTAATATCAATACTTACCATAACTCTTCTGGTAAGTGGTTGTACAGATAACTCCGCAAGTGTGACCGGAGACGCTCTAATACGAGACAATGATGATCTCAAAAGCGATAGCATAAAAATCCCGTTGGCCGGCATCACGTTCGACATTAACAAATTCGAATATGATGCAGATGGTACTGAAGTGAAATACTTTATAATGAAAGGGGCAGATGGACAGATCCATACCGCATTTGACGCCTGCGACGTATGCGGCGGAAAATTGGGCTACACACAACGCGGCAACGACGTCGTCTGCAAAAGCTGCGGGCGGGTATTCAGGATAGACGACCTTGGCACAAAAAATATTGGTGGTGGATGTTGGCCAGGCTACCTGGCACATACGATTGACGGCGATAACATAATCATAAAAATATCAGAACTAAACGACGGTGCTTTCCGATTCAGGTAAAGAGGTGTGATAATGAAGACAATAGAACTGAAAATAAAAGGCATTCACTGCCCGGGCTGTGAGATGCTCATAAATGACATATTGGACGATGCCGGTGTAGAAAAAAGCGCAGTAGACATCAAAAAAGAGACCGCAACAATCGACTTCGACGAATCGAAAGTGACAATCGACCAGATAAAAAAAGCAATCGAAGACGAAGGATATACCATCGAATAAGACAAAAGGTGATCTGATGACAGACATAAAAAAGAGATTCAAAGCTTCAGGCATGACCTGTACCAGTTGCGAAAAGATAATCGCAAAACATGTAAAAAAGATCAACGGCATAAAAAAAATAAATGTCGATTACGCAACAGAAGAAGTAGATCTCGTATACGACAACAAAAAAACAAATTATAGCCAGATAAAAAAAGCAATCGAATCAAAAGGCTATTGCTGTGAAGATAATCTCTCATCCAAAAGCCTGCCTGTGTGGGGCGTGGTAGCAATCATCCTTGGAATCATGGTCATCGGATATTTTACACTCCAATACTTTGACACCCTGGAACTGCCCGAAATCAGCCAGAACATGAGCTATGGCTTATTATTTATCGTCGGGTTACTGACAGGCATCCACTGCGTAAGCATGTGCGGCGGATTTGTCGTATCCTACACAACCAAAGGGATCAAAGAAGGAAAGAAGCCGCACGACTTGCATCTCGATTATGCTATCGGAAAGATATTGTCATACACGATAATCGGCGCCATATTCGGTCTCTTGGGAAGCATCATCGCATTCACCCCGATGATGCGCGGGATGGCAGGTATATTTGCAGGATTATTCCTATTGCTCTTCGGTCTGAAAATGCTGAACATTTTCCCGGCACTTAGAAATATTCATCTCAAAACCCCTGGATTCATCACAAAATATACAAGCAGACAGCAGAAAAACCACTCCAGCCCGCTCATCATCGGTCTCCTGAACGGTCTCATGATCGCATGCGGTCCCCTCCAGGCCATCTACATCATGGCCGCAGGCACAGGAAGCATGATTGAAGGCGCGAAACTATTATTCATATTCGCCCTGGGCACACTGCCAGTCATGCTCAGCTTCGGCTACATAACAAGCTTCATAGGCTCAAAAGCGACCC
>DAOVYR010000132.1 GCA_030635525.1 Candidatus Nanohalarchaeota archaeon
ACGATTATTTTCCTGCCGGTCAGGCCTGTGTCGCCGTGTGGGCCGCCTATTGCGCATCTTCCGGTTTCATTTACCTGAAATTTCGTGTTCTCGTCGAACCACTGGTCTGGTATTACTGTTTTGATTACCTGTTCTATGATATCTTTTTTTATCTGGTCGTGTTTTGCAGATTCCTCATGCTGGGCTGCGATGACGACTGCTTCGATTCTTTTTGGAACACTGTCAACATATTCAACTGTTACCTGTGACTTGCCGTCGGGTCTGAGGTATGGGATTATGCCTTCTCTCCTGACTTCTGATAGTCTCTGGCATAGCTTGTGTGCAAGAATTATCGGCAGCGGCATCAGTTCCGGTGTTTCGTTTGATGCATAGCCAAACATAAGTCCCTGGTCGCCTGCACCCTGTTCATGGGTTGCGGTCTCGGTTACGCCCCGGGATATATCTGCTGACTGCTCGTCTATGGATGTCAGAACGCCGCATGTCTTCCAGTCGAATCCGCTGCGTGCGTTGTCATAACCTATTTTTTTGACTGTCTCTCTTACGACTTTCGGGATGTCCACATAACATGATGTGGTAATCTCTCCTGCGACAAGCGCCATACCTGTTGTTACAAGTGTCTCGCATGCTACTCTTCCTTTCGGGTCCTGTGCCAGTATTGCGTCAAGAATTGAATCTGATATCAGGTCAGCCATCTTGTCCGGGTGGCCTTCTGTTACAGATTCTGACGTAAATAAGTGGGTTGTTCTTTTGTTAGACATATTTTACACCTCTGTTTTTTATCGTATATAAAGTATAGACCAGATAAAAAAGCTTGGGATTTTTCAATTTATACCAATATCCCATGATTTTTTGTTTTACTTTGGTTTTATTTCATACTTAGAAATACGGTTACATAACTAGTGCCACACTTGGCTTAAATACTCTTCTGACATAATTATTCGGATAGGAATATTCTGGCTGTGTCATCGATGTTAATGTTGTGTTTTTTTGTGTATCCTCCGTTGACTTCGAGGACGTATCTGGAATTTGTTTCGGGACCGTATGTGGGACATGTTGGGGTGTTGCAGGGTTTTGCTTGTCTTTCGATGTAGATGATTTTGCTGTTTGTGTCTATCCAGATGATGTCGAGGGGTATCAAGGTGTTTTTCATCCAGAACTTATGTGTGCCGTCGTTTTTGAAGATAAAGAGCATGCCACAGGATTCGCAGAGTTCGGTGCGGTGCATTAGTCCTTTGGTGATTTCTTCTGGTGTTGTCGCAAGTTCTGTTTCTATGCATATGTTTTCGAAGCATACTGTGTCTTGGTTTTGTTTTTGTGCGGCGCTCAGGAAGAAGACGGTGAATCCTATGATTATTAGTGCGTATATTGTTTTTTTGATCAGGGCTTTTTTGTTTTTCATGCTAATTGATTTATATTTTGATATTTTTATTTAAATGTTCATTTTAACATATTCAAGTATGGTCATAAACAAAGAAAAGATGCCTCCTAAAAGAGAAACTAACACACAAGATAAAGGTGCGCCTAAGAAAAAGGTATCTTCTAAAGGAGAAAATAATCTTCTAGGGAGTCTGTATTTATTCCTTAAAGGTGCGTTTGTATTCATTAAATATACGGTTGTGTTTACTTTTGGACTAATTGCTATGTTTCTTATTCTACTAGTTATTATTCAATTATTATATTGGAGAGACGCACTTGTTACTATTATTATACTGATGACTATAGCACTTATAGCTGCCATTAAACAAAATGGATGGGTTTGGTTCGAACGAAATGCAACACCAATCGGTGTTGTTATTACTGCACTTGCTTTGGTATTTACAACTCTTCAGACAAATCAACAATTTGCGAAGTTAGAAGAACAGTATACTCTACAATATGGTGAGCCTGTTATTGAACTATATAACTCGTATATTTACGAGAACGTCACAGGAAGAGATCTAAAAGACCCAAACACAAAAGTTCAATTTGATATTAAAACAAATATTTGCAATTTACAAGGAAAACCTGTTTTCATAAAGTCAATTGGTTTTGAATTACGAGACGTTGAAAAGCAGAAACCACGTCACTACATGGAATCTTTTCAAATAAATCAATTGTTAACGTCCTCGGAATGTATATTTGTAAACGAAACAATAATCACGAAAAAATCATTTTCTGATTTAATTGGTATCTATGATGCCTATGCCTCTGTAAGTTGTATATATTATTTGTCTTCATCGGGTGTCTCATATTCTGAGTCAGAGTACGTATACCTAGAACCAATAGCCCTCATTGAAAGTGCTTTCAGTTAAATCGCGTTTTACTTTACTTTCCCAACATATTTAATCTGGGGGTGCAAGAAGTATACTATGCATGCTGCGCGCAATCTTTAGGTTCATAAGACTTGTACTTCGAATTCTCTTACGAAATGGTACAGGGTTAAAAATTCATTGAGAGTTATATTGGTTTTGACTACAACTGTTCTCTGTAATCGCCCATGACAAATTCCTTAAAACCAATAATCTTAACATTGTACACTGAAGAAAGCTCATCGAGTAAATCATCTTGTTTCTTGTTTTTCTCGTCAGTGTATTTACATTCAATAATATTCCTGTCAAACACAAAATCCAGTTCAACTGAATCTTTCATATAATACGTGGGGTTTCTATCTTTTATCCTCAAAAACACGATGTTTTCAAATAAAGATCCTGTGTCCTTAAATCCTGCCAGTACATTTCTTATGCCTGTATCAGAAAAATACACTTTTCTCGGTGCAGCCATCCGCTCATTAAGACTACCATGCTTGCCAATCATATAGACAAGATACGTGTCTTCAAAATAAGATAAATACCTACGCACACTATCTACAGATATCTTGAGGATGTTCGCAAGTTTATTGTATGTCAATCTTTTGCCGACTCTTTCTGAAAGAAGCTTAAGCAAATCAAAAACTATGGTCTTATCTTTAATATTATGATAAGCGATTATATCTTTATAGACAATACTTTCAACAAGCTCTTTAAGATAGTCAATGTCCGGTTCCAGTACATATCCTGGCATGCCTCCAATTTTTAGATAATCATCAAAATATGTTTTCATAAGCGCATAATCGTACTTTTTTACTTTTATTTTCCTGAATTGAAGAAATTCCTGAAAATCCAGAGGCATAACTTCGATTGTCTTTGTTCTCCCTGTGAGGAATGCTTTCTTGTCTTTCAGTACAGAAGCAGACGAAGAGGATATAATTATCTTAAGATTCGTCATATCATAAAGATTTTTAATCTCCTGCTGAAAGTTCTTTTTGTATGTGACTTCGTCAAGAAACAGGTATGCTTTATCATCAATCGGGATTTTCTTCATTTCCCTGTAAGTTTCGATAATATCTTTGATAGTATGGTTTTCGAACTCAAAATTATCAAGAGATGCGTAGAACACTTTTTTTGCAGGCACTTTTTTGAGAAGTTCAGTAATTGCCTGTTTAATGAGTGTTGTTTTTCCTACTCTTCTGATACCTGTAATGATGATAATATTTTTGCGGTCGATATCTTCGATTATTTTGTCAAGATATTTAGGTCTATGTATTGCACTAAAATCGTAAGTGTCAAACCACCAGGGATTATATTGCTCAAGTACTTCTTTCATAGTGTGATTATAGTTGGGTTATATTTAAATAGTTTACGATGCCATCGACAACTAATTGCTAATATTTTACGATGGTAACGCAAACAACACAATGCAGGTGATAATACGCAATATATAATCCATATCTGTCACCAAGAAAGATTATGGATTAATCAGTATAATATATCATTCGTTTGATAGATCGTATCATGTGCCCCCAACATATTTAACCTGTTGGGCGCAAGAATGTACTATGCATGCTGCGCGCAATCTTCACATTCACAAAACCACCACTTCGAATTCTCTTACAAAGTGGTACAGGGTTAAAAATCCATTGAGAGTTGTCTTTAATTTTGTGATGATATATACGGCCAGGTATTGTCCTTCGCTTGCGCTTAAAAGGGTGCTTCTTCGCACAACAGGCATGAAAATCGGTGCGAGTACGTCGATTGCGCTTTCTGCGACTTTTGATATTTTCTTTCCTGAGCTTATAGAAATCGGTGAGAATTGTATTATTGGCTATAATGCTACGGTGCTTGCGCATGAGTTTCTTATTGATGAATA
>DAOVYR010000051.1 GCA_030635525.1 Candidatus Nanohalarchaeota archaeon
ATCATTATGTGTGCGCCTTTTTTCAGGAAGATTTTTGCGTTTCTTATGAGTATTTCTGTCTGGTCGGGCTGGGCTACGTCGCAGTATATGAGGTCTACTTTTTCGAGCTGGTTTGCGTAGGTGTCGGGCATTCTTGCGTCCGCGAGTATGGGGATTATGTTTTTTCTTGATCTTGATACGGATATCAGGTCGCGCATTGAGCGGGGGGAGAATTCTACTGCGTACATCATGCCGGTTTTGCCGATTATGTCTGAGATGTGGGAGGGAGTTGTGCCATTGGCTGCGCCGAGGTAGAGTAGTTTCATGCCGCGGAAGAGGGGCGTGTTTCTCAGGCCTTTTTGGAGGGCGGCGGATAGCTTTGATTTTGTGGGGTCCCATATGCGGTATTCGTCTTTGCCGCGCCTTATTATTCTTTCGTCGTAGACTTTCTTTCCCGGGGCGATACTTAGGGTTGCGTAGTCGCGTCCCATTTTGTAGATGATTTGCTGTGGCATTTTTATCACGTTGTCTTATCAATGTCTGTGTTTCTTTTTTATGTGTTTTTTGAATTTGTCTTGCTTTTTGAAGCTGCCTTCTTTTTTGAATTGGTCCCGTCTTTTAGGTTTTCTTTGGGACTGATTTTCTGCTGTTGTTTTTGTTCTTTCTTTTGCGGTTTGATTTGATCTATCTTCAAGATATTGTTCAAATCCACCGGATTTTGGAATCGTGCTTTCCTTATTGCCGGGAGAGCTGAATTTTGGGGTTATCGCTCTGTTTTTGTGTTTTTTGTTTTTGAATTTGTCTTCTTTTTTGAATCGGTCTTGCTTTTTGAAGCTGTCTTTTTTCGGGCTTTTGAATCTGTCGTGCTTTTTGAAGTCGCTTTCTTTCTGGCTTTTGAAGTGGTCGTTATTTGGGGTGAAGTGTTTTGGTTTTGTTTGTTTCCTGTCTTTTTTGGGTTTTGCGCTTAGTGCCTGATTTAGGGCTTTGTCCATGTCTTCTTTTAGTCTTGCGCCTGCGTAGTCGCCTTTGTAGTGGTCTATTTTTGAGGCTATGGATAGTTTGCTTGCGAGGATTCTTGCGATTTTACCGCGCGCGTCTTTTGGGGCGCGCTGGATGTAGCTGGTGTTGAAGATCAGACCGTGTTTCGGGCTTGTGCCTACGTTGTGCAGGTAGCGGAAGAGGGCTTTTTCTGCGCCTAATATCTGGATTGTGGATGATGGGAATTTGGCGAGCTTTTCTGTGCTGCCTGCGTGGGCCAGTATGCGGGATGCCTGTTCTGCGCCGATGATTGCTGTCATGTTGGGGATGACTTCTTTGCATTTTTTTTCGATGTATTTTTCGAGGTTTTTGCGCTCGGCAAAGAGGGTGTGGATTGTGTTTGCGAATTGTTTTTGCTCTTCGAGGTCCGCGGGTTTCAGGTCTGTTCCGATGGTCTCTTCTATGTCTATGTTGTTTAGTTCTGTGCGATATAAGGTGTCAGATATGTATTTTGCGAATCTCTCATTGTCTTTCAGCTTTTCTGAGGCTTCGGGGAAGTAGAGGCTGTACCATTCGCGCAAGCGCATGCACATGACGTTTATTGTTTTGTCAAGGTCGTCTATTGCTGATACTGCCTGTATTATTAGTTTGTCGTTTACGGACTGGCTTTGCATTGTGTCTTTTGTCAGCTCGAAGTTGAAGCTGTAGAGGAATGTGCTGAAGTCAGGTGGGGTGAATTTGTTTTTTGATGCGAGATGGAAGAGGCTGGCTCTTGCGTATTCTCCTGCGGGGTTTGGGAACTGGTGGGGGTATTCGTCTTTTTTTATCTCGAATGTTATGTCTTTTGTTTTCAGGTTTTTTGTCAGTTGAGTCTCTTCGCCTGACAGTTCTGGTTTCAGTGAATCATGATATTGTTTTTTTGCGGTTTTCGGGTCTTTTGAGAAGTAGATGTGCGCAAGTTCATTCTTTTTGTCGTCTGTTGCAAAGAGTCCCAAAGGTGATGTTGTGATGTAATACATAGTAATAGTGTTTATTTTTAGGTAGTTTTATATTTGTTGTGCGGTGTTTGAGGGATTTGTAGGAAACTGATTATTTTCTTTCGCGCCGCTCTCAACATCTTTTTTCAGTTTAATGAGCGCGTTTATGGTAATCTGTATCTGATTGCCTGCAAGCGAACTGTTTTCTTTGAGCATTCTCTCTGCTTCATCTTTCATGCCTTCAATCTCAAGAAGTTTGGCTTCGTATTTCTCGTTTTTCATGTTTATTATAATCGGCCAGACCAAATCAAGATAATCTTCAAGCTCATGGAGTTTGTGCCACTGCGGCGGTTTTGAGGTGTATTTTCCAATGAAACTGCGCACCACATCCCTCTTTACATATAGTACAGCAAGGATGGCTATAAGCAGTAATATGCTGAGTGCCAAATGCCAGTTAAATGTCTCGTCGTCCGGCTGTTTTTCCTCTTCTCTCAATGGCGCGGTTTCTGCCAGCGCCTTCGCGGTTTCTGCAAACTCAATTGCTGTTCCATAATTTTCTTTGGCAAACGCAGACTGCGCTTTCCTGAGCACAGATTCAGACTCACTTGTATCTTTATTGAGCCTGAGTTGAAGTATGAATGTTCTTGCAGTGCTTATGGCGCGCCGTGCATCTTCTTTTATGTCAGGAACAGAAGTCTTCGGCTCATCTTTCGGCTTCATGCACTTGTGGTCTTTGCACACCCAGCCGTCTTTGCAGTCTTCGTCTGCGCAGCACGTGTATTTTTTGCATTCATGGTCTTTTGCATATTCGCAATAGCCGCAATCAAGGTTTATGCACTCGTAGTTTTCGCATACCTGTATTTGCAGGCATGCGCTGTTGTTCTCGCATTCATGCACAATTGGCCTAAAAGGAGCGCCGCCGGAAGATCCTCCGCCTCCGGGACTGCCTGAAGAACACTGCCCGCAGTCAGAAGCACAGTTTGAGCAGGATTCACTGGAATCGCATTCACCGTCGCCGCATTTATGGAATACGGTCATGTTGATGAAGAATGTTGATTGCGGAGACCCCTGCGCAGTAATTGTCTCATTAACGTGCCAGTCGCCTGTTGATGTGTCGTCCGGCGTGAGGGTGATGTTGATTACAGTCATTTCCTGTGGGTTCAGGTGCAGGCTTGTCGGTACTGTTGTCCATGAGCGGGTTTTGTTGAATGTCACGTTTATTGCGATTGAAGATGGGTTTGTGAGCTCAACCTGAATCTGGTGCGCCTCTTTCTCTGTGAGGTTGAGTTCAATAGAGGACTGGTTGAATTCCAGCAGTCCTTTAACAGTGAAGTTTCTGATGCCTGTTGTCGGGTATCTTCCTGCATTGCCGTAACTGTCTGTGAGATTTATGTAATACAAAACAGTTGTATTGGCATTATATTCCGGCAGTGTTATTGTATGATTGAGCCTGAAGCTTGAATATGATGCATAACTCCAGCCAAATCCTGCATCATAAGCAAACGTGTAGTTGCTCTCCTCATCTGTTGAGATGTTTATTGTGATGTTTATTGTTTCAAAAGCGCTTATGCTGATTGTGTCAAGTACAGGTCCTGCGTCTTCAATTGAGAAGTTGGCTGTGCCAAGAGGATATTGCGCTGAGTAAAGTGTGTTGCCTGCTGAATCGTTTGCGATTATGGATACCCTGTAGAGCCCGAGCAGGCTCGTGTTTGTGGTGTTGACAGTGTAGGGGTTTGAGCCAGTGAGCAGAAGGATGTCGTATGTATTGTCTGGCTTTGTGATGTTTGCATAGCTTGAGTTGACTGCGTCATTGTCTGTTATGTTTGCTGTGATTGTGAAGTTTGTGTTGATGCTTCCAAGGGAGGGGATTACTGACAGGGTGTTTAGTTGTGGGGCTTGCGTGTCGTTTACTGTGTAGTTGGTTGTGTAGGTTGCGTTGTTGCCTGATGTGTCTATTGCTGTTATTGTGATGTTGTAGATGCCGGGGGCGTGTGGTATTGCGCCGGTGGTGTTTTTATAGACGGTGCCGTTGTAGGCGAGGGTTCTTATTGTTCCTGTTATGTTTGCGTAAGCTTCTGAGATGTTGAAGTCTGTGATGTTTGCATTGATTGTGATGATAGTTGTTTCGTTCTTATTTGTTGGGGTTATTTCAATGGAATGGATTATCGGCGCTGTTGTGTCGTTGATTGTGAAACTGTATGTTGAGCTGGATGTGGTTGCGCCCAGAGTGTCGTTTGCCCATACGTAGAATATGTATGTTTTCGGGATTGTGCTTGAATACGTTGTGTTGTAGATGTCTAATGTCTGATTTGTTAGTTCTATTTGGAAGATGGATGGCTGTGTGAATTTTGCGTAGACTTTGTCTACTGCGTTGTAGTCGGTTGCGTTTGCGCTGATTATGAAGTTTGTTGTTTCGTTTCCGCTTGAGGGGGTTACTGTGATGTTTGTGATTGTTGGTCCCTGCTGGGCTGTGAATGTGTAGGTGTTGTTTGCGTATAGCCCGATTGTGTCGTTTGCGTATATGTAATAGGTGTAGAGTTTTTCTTCTGTTGGTGTGTAGTTTGCGAGGTAGAGGTTTTCTCCGTTTGGCTGCATTTCATACCACATTCCTTCTATTACTGCGTATTTGCTTTGAAGGTCTCCGTCAATGTCTGTGATGTTTGCCTCGATTGAGATGACTGAGCCCACTGAGACGGGGTCTGCGCTTTCCTGTACTGAGTTGATGTTCGGGATGTCTTTTACTGTTAAAAGCCATGTCTTTGAATCTGTGCCGTTGGTGTTGTTTATGATGGCTGTGATGTTGTATGCGCCGGGTTGTGCGTCTGTGTATGTGTAGTTTTTGGTGGTGCTGATGAGGGTTGTGTTTTTGTACCATGTGTAGTCTACATTCTGGTCTACTGTGATGTTGAAGTGGATGGATTGGGTTTCGTTGATTGTTATTGATAATTGCTGGTTGTTTGTGATGTTGTTTTGCCAGTCTGTGATAGTTGGGGTGGGGTGTTCAAGTATGGTTGCTGTGTGTGATGCGGCTGCTTGGGTGTAGTTTTGTGTTGCGCTTGTGTTGATTGTGTAGTTGTAGGTTGCTGTTGTTAAGTATGTTGTGATGTTTGTATTGCCTGCAAGGGTTAGCAGGGTTGTGTTTCGGTACAGTGTTGCTGTTGATTGGTTGTGGTTTATTGTGTATGTTGCGTTGACTGTTGCCGGGGTGTAGTATGTTTTGCCTGAGTCTGTGCTGTTTAAGAGGAGGGTTATGATGGTTTGGGCTTTGTTTATTGTGTATGTTGATGTTGGTGTTGTGTTTATGTTGCCTAATGTGTCGTTCATGTGCCAGCGGTAGTTGTAGGTGCCGGCGGGGAGGGATGTGATGTTTGTTGTGTAGGTTGCGCTTGTGTTTGTTGTTGTGTGGTTTGTGTTGTTGAATTCCAGGAGGACTGTGTCGATTGTGGAGTATAAGTCTTCTGCTGTGATGTTGAACTGGATTTGGAGGGTTGGGGTGTATGTTGCGCTTATTGGAGATGTAAGGTTGTTTGAGTAAACTGGTCCTGAATCGTCAAAAGTCCAGTATTGCTGCGTGGAGTTTTCGTTCCCAGCAGTGTCATTCATGTAGAGGATTACGTTATTTGCGCCGTAGGTTGAAATCATTTCTGTGCCGTTGGTGTTACAGGATGGAAGGGTTGTGTTTCCTGCGCCGTTGAGATTGTACCAGCAGGTGTGCGGGTTTTGTTCGGTGTAGGTGAAGTTTAGCCGGGGGATGGTTGCGCAGGTTGTGTTTTCAGGTGTGGTAATAGAGATGATTGGTTTTGTTGCATCAACCATAAACTGCCTTACCTCGCTTGAAGCGCTTGCGTAAGTGTCTGATGCATTTACTTTCCAGTACCATGTGTTGTCTGTCAATCCTGTTGTTGTGTATTGCTGGTTTTCGGTTGAGGACTGGTTGATATATGTGAAATCTGATGAGTTTGAGATGTGGATTGTGTGGGTTAATTCATCATTGTCAAGATCTGTTGCGTTTGTCCATGTTAATGTTGGCTGGGTTGATGTGTTTGAATTATTCTGGTAGGTCAGGATTGGCTGTGTCGGCGCTGTGTTTGCAACTGTGAAACTCCATGTATCTGTCTGGTTTTCGTTTCCGCTTGTGTCATTGAACCACCAGTACCAGCTTATGGTTTGTCCTCTTGTTGCTGTGATTGTTCTTGTTTCTGTGAGTTCAACTCCTGATGTCCATGACTCCGTGGTGTCGTTTGTCCATTGGCTTCCGTTGTTGAAGGAGAATATTTGTATATCTCCTTCTGTATCGTCGTTTAGGGTTGTGTTGAAGTAGACTGTTTGCTGTGTTTTTGTTGCGTCGGATGAATTGGTTTTGTTATTTGCCCATGTTGGGTTTGTTTCATCGCCAGTGATTGTGATTATCACTTCATCTGTGTTTTCGTTTCCAGCAGAATCATTGAAGTGGATTGTGTAATTGTAGACTCCGATTGTTGTTGTGTTTACCCAGGCATTGATTGCAGTGTCGTTTGTCCATTGGGTTGACTGGTTCTGGGTTGTTGAGTTTCTTGTTATGTAATAGTAGCCTGCTCCGTGGTTGTCTGTTAGTGTCCAGTTTATTGTTGCTGTTGCGTTTTGTGAATACTGGGCGTTAGCTGGTGTGTCTGAGGCGGGGAGTGTTTCGTCTGATGTTGTCTCAACAGTTACTGTCCGGTTATTGTTCCCCAAATCGGAATTACTATTATTGTCATAACAAACAATATTCCAAATATAATTGTTGTCGCCTAAATTATTTATGACAAATGTGTTGTTTTGTGATTTTGAAACAGATGAGTTTGTCTGATTTAAAGCCCAACTATCGGTTGTGTTGGTATACAAACTGCAGTTGTCTATATCATTATAGGCTGTTACATTATAAACAAAAGTTATATTCCCGTCATTGTCTGTTGAAGTATTGCCGGGAGACAGTAAAGTTACAGATGGGAGAGAGTCTAAATATGCATCAACAGCTAATGCAGAATTAATGCCCTCATTTTTAAGACTTGAGATTGTAAAAGTATTGTTATAAGTATTTACTTCGGGGGTTATTGCTGGAAGTCCAAATTCATCATACATTTCAACTCTTAATGCTCCTTGTGTTGAAGATACTTCAATAGAATCATAAAAAGTATTTGTTTGAAAATATTCTATTAATCTATTCTGGTTATTGTAATACTTTGGTGTTACATAAACTGAGGGGAATGTGTAAAGAAAAGTATTATCATAATGGGTATGAAAATCCAATAATAAGTCAATTGGATGGTTGTCTAACCAGCCTGTTATTTCATCATAGACGTGTCCAACTTCATCTCCTTTAACAACATCATCCCACTCTCTATTAATATCACTACCGTCTGTATCTACTCTTGTGTTTCCAGTATATACCCCATCAGGATTTAACATTGGAATGATCTTCCAGATATAATCGTTTCTTAATCTTTTGGAAGTTTCATTTGTTTCATTTACTAAAAATTCAATTAAACCTTGCACAACATGCCTGCCTGGTGTTTCTCCTGGATGTTGTCC
>DAOVYR010000053.1 GCA_030635525.1 Candidatus Nanohalarchaeota archaeon
CCAAGAGACAGACATCCGAACCCCGGATAGAAGAACCCGGGTATAAAACTATTTTAAATCACTTGAGGTCATATATTAGAAACATTTTCAAATTACACAAAGATTCGAAAAAAGAACAACTTCATGAAAAACATCCTGATGATTCTGCAAAATATCGCATAGAGCCAAACCTTGAAAAACCCATGGATCACGAAACCAAACCTCCTGATACTCTGACACAAAAAGACACATATCCTAAGGAAGAAAAAATATCAGAAAATCTTTTAGAACAATTAAAATCATCCATAGAACAAGAGCAAAACACATTATCTTCTTTGAAGACAGATGAAGACCTGGTAGACAACCCTGTATTCAAAGAGAAAATCCTCGAGCGCAATTTCAATAACTTGCAATCAGTCCTCGGAGAAGAAAAAGAACTCTTAAGGACTTTGAGAACAGAAGAAGAATCTGTCCATGTCAAAAGTAAGACATATAGAGAATCACTCGTAGGATACCAGAATGAACTTGCTGGCTTAAGCAATGTAAAAAATGTCTCTCTATTGCAGGATAAGAAAAAAAGCGCACGAGACGTTCTTCTCGCATTAGATAGATTATATACGCATAATATCATTGGCAAAGATGTCTATGAATCACACAGGTTTGTAGAGCTTGAGCTAAACAGCATAGATAAAATAATTTCTAAAAAATTGAAAGAAGATGCAATAAAAGAGCCCGGGCAAATACCACAAAAAAAGAAGCCCCGCAAACTCCATAAGATGCGCCCTAACAGATACAAAGCTAAAAAACCATAGACGCTACGCAGCCATCCTGTTTCACGCAAATTCTGCCTGTGGATATTATTATAAACAGCCGGCTAACTTTCTAGGGTAATGATTTATTCGTAATGAGAATCGGTTGACTATTTTGAGCATCAGCTCAAAAGCTTAACACGATAGTGTTATGATATTGGGAATCCGCATACTATTGATATGTTAGCGGATTCACTATATAAATATACCTCCACTAAATTAATTACTGTGTTGTGATATATGTGCTTAGGACAAATGCTTATTTGATCTTATCCTGTATCTGTATAATGGTAATCTCAATTATGTTAAGCAGCAGTACAACAATCGCAAATTCTTCTGACAATCTAATAACTACAAATTCATTTTACATCCCAATAGAAACATATCCATATCAGAAAGACAAAAGCCAATTCAATTCCTATGTTGGACAATTTCATAGAATCGACTGCATTGATTACAAAGAATTAAGAAGCTTGTTAAGTTCAACTCCCATGACAAGAGAGCTTTCCTATAAATTAACCTCCGGTATGGATAATGACTTAGACATAGTTTACGCCCTGCACCGGTTTGTATACAATAGCATAAAATATGAGCCAACAGACGGAACTCTTGATCCTGACCGTACATTAACAGAAAAAAGAGGGGACTGCTCAGAAAAGTCATTATTACTGGCAAGTCTGCTGGATGCAAGAGGAATAAAAGCCTATGTCGCAGACGGGTACAATCATTGGTATGTCTTCGTAAAAATAAGCGACTCATGGATGCCCCTCGACGCAACGCATGACTTTTATTTTGCATACCATAACTGGAATAGAACCCCCCTTTCAATACATTATAACTCAGAAAAAAACTTTCAGCCATTCATGTTCAACAGGACCGCAACAATTTTCAATAAAGACTGGTGTTCATAAACGAACCCTGTTACCGATTTCTCTATAGCCCAAACCTCTCCGGACAATACCTCTGGAGTAATAACTATACATCAAACAACAGGTACCACATATGGTTCTATGGTGCCATCTCACCATATCAATATAATAACTATATGGATTATATTCCTTATCTTAAACATGTAATATATATTATCTATAATAATCATCTGAATTATAGTAATATATTTAAATGCCGATACACAAGATAATAACTCATGTTTAGATACTCAATATTCTAAATAGGGAGAAACAGGAGATAATATGATTGAAATGCAGGGTATTTCCTTAGGCAAGGTAGATGAACTGATACAGGCGACATTGAAAGAATCAAAAAAACCTCTTTCTACTTACGAGATTGCCAAATGTGCAGCCCTTTCATGGTCCACTGCCAACACACACTGCTACAAACTGAAATCATTTGGAATACTCGACGGGAAATACGAAGAGGCAAGGATAGGAATCAAAAGAATAATCTGGTGGCTAAAAGAATGACATCAAGAATCATAGGTATTGTTTCAGGAAAAGGAGGCGTAGGAAAAACAGTGACCACCATAAACCTGGGTTTGGCCCTCCATCAGCTTGGCGAGAATGTCACAATTGTTGATACGGATACAACTGTTGCCAATCTTGGCCTTCAGATGGGCATTTGTTCCTTCCCCACCACACTCCAGGATGTCCTGAAAGGCACCGACAACATAAACAAGGCAGTATACACCCACCCTCTGGGCCTGAATATAATACCCTCTTCCATATCCCTGGATTCAATAAATGCAGACTTATGTAACTTAAAACATGTGCTAAACGACCTGGACGGGCTCGTGCTCCTCGACTCTCCGCCTGGTTTAAGCGCCGACGCACTCTCAGTTCTTGACGCATGCGACGAAGTCATAATCGTATCCACCCCGGAACTGCAGACAATGGCAAACGCACTCAAAGTAGCAAGAGTTGCCCTGAACATGGAAAAACTGGTGCTCGGGATCATCGTTAACAGGTACACCCACGAAAAATATGAGCTCAACCCCACAGAGATCGTGACAATGTGCGACGCACCGATATTATCCATGATACCTGAAGACATTAACGTAAAAAGAAGCCTGTTTGAAAAAACACCCCTAATATCTTACAGCCCGTATTCAGGGCCGTCAATAGAATTTCAAAAACTCGCATGCGACCTCGCAGGCCAGCAATACAGACCACCGAAAAACATCCATATGAAAAAATTTATTGCAGGAATTAAAACCCTGATGGGATAAATATGAAGCCACTATATTTGACATGCCTCGGATTGATATTTTTATTTAACCTTACATCCGTAGCTCAGGCAATATCATGCGATATAACTCCAAAAGAGATGTGGGTTGATAATAACATCGCATCATGGTTAACCCAGAATTACATAACCATAAACTGCACATGGTCATGCACCAGTGCCTGGGCTGATTTAAAAGACAACACTGATACAAATACTATCGCTCACATCGATTTGGATAATAATTCAGGATATTACACCCAAAATATTTTATTAGAAGAGACACTGCCTTCAGGCGACTATATGCTATACACATACTGCAACAATTCACACACAAACGAATCCTACAACGAGAGCACAACACTAAAAGTAAACGAGTTAACCTCTAAACTCGTCTCTACTGCGCCTCCAATGATATATCCCAACGACGTACTGGACATCAACCTTGAATTTAAAATAAGCGAAGAGCCAATTGCCGCGGGCGCAACCTTCAAAGTCTACCTTGCAGGCATTGACATTCCATTGCAGGGAACACCCGTATTCACAGCAAATTACTGGAATATAAAAGCAAAAGTTCCTGAATCTTTCACAGAGTACGGTATGCAGGACTTAAAGATTACTGCAACATACAAAGAGCAATCCATTTCCCTGACATCCTATGACTATACTGAAATTAAGCCTCTGCTCAACATAAATATTATCGACCCTCCGTTCTTCACACCATACAGACTGACCGACACAGAAGACCTCGAAGTCACAGTTGAGGTACTATACAAAAAAGACCTGATTGACAAGACACACATTTCAGGATTCAAGGCAAAACTAGACGACAGGGAAGTAAAGATCGAAAAAGTGGATTATATAGATGACGATTGGATTTTATTGATAAACATACCTAAGCGCGCACCAAGAGAAACACCTTACGACCTGGACATCTACGTAATATACAATGAACTAGATGCAAAAAGCTCAAAGTCCATTCCAATCCAGTTTGTTATTCCGTTTAAAGGCACTCTGCTAAACGCAAAAGGCAGCCCCGCATCTAATATTGACATCAAGCTGAAATCCATCAATTTCGAAGAAAAAATAAAAACAGACAACACTGGATACTATTCAGCAGTCATTCCCCCCGCTACATACACAATCGAAATATTATTCCCCCAGTTTCAGGCAAAACTCATAAATGTGGGTCTTAACTCAAACGATGATAGCCTTGAATTGATCCAGAATATAATTCAGTACGATTACTTTGAATCAAAAGATACAGACTCAAAAAAAATAGTGGTTTTGGAAGTTGCACTGCCAATCGAAAGTGCGCACCTGAATATCCCCTATTCAGACACAGAGTTCACAGATGAAGACAAGATAATGGTATACCAGTGCAAAAAATGGGATTATAATGAAAGAATCTGCGATCACGACTGGGAAGATATTGAAGCGACAATAGACACAAAAAGAAACCTGATCAGTATTTATACAGAGTCCTTATCTGCATTTTCCATATTTGAGAAAAAAAGCATTAATCTGGACATAAGTCTGGACAAAGATAGATATTACCTGGAAGAAAAACTTAATCTAAACGGGAAATTATTGGATGAACAGCTAAACGCTATAACTGATGCAACAATAACTTACAGTCTGGGAGACATTTCCGGGAAAGTTACAACCGATTCTAATGGTGATTTTTCAGCAACATTCAACGCTCCAAAAAAAGAAGGCACTTTCGATTTGAATGTAGAAGCAAGAAAAGATCCCTATTTAATCAAAAAAACCATTGGAATGACAACATATAGAAAAAAATCACTCACAATTTCAACACCATCTTCCCCCACAGTAGATTTGGACATCCCTTCTTATATCACATTTACCCTAAGCAATACAGGTCAGTCAGCAGTATCAGACATCACTCTTTCTGCAAGCGAAATCCCCGGGGGCTGGTATCAGTTAAGTTCTTCCAAAATAGACCGCCTTGATGTCGGCGAAAGACAGGAAATTGAGATGAAACTCCTTATACCCGAAGATCAGTGTACAGACAATCAATGTATGCAACAATACACTGTAACCTTAAATGCAAAATCAGACATTACAGCCACATCATCAAGCTTCACATTAAACATAGACGGCATAGCTCCCAAGGCACAATCCGAAACTCAGGTTGAAGAAACAAAAGCAGATGATTCTCTGGTTACAGGATTATCTACAGGGGCATGGGGAAGCAATATTCTGACAATTATAGTGATTTTTATTGCGTTCATATCGATTATTTTATTGGCAAAAAAGCTCAATATGCTCAAAAGCGACACCCGCAATTCTTTAACTCCGCTAATCAGGAATGTTAAGACCGAAGTTTTAAAAACAGAAAATAGCGGCGAAGCACCCGCGAGGATATCAGCAACAGAACCCGCAACAATAAAGAAAGACGAAACACAAAAAAAAGACCTTGAAGACATTATAGTGAACCCATTCTCCGGAAACGAATAACAGATTTACGACTACAACAGAGCAACAACACATATATATATACTCCCTCGCCATAAAAAAGACACACACAATATACACAATTATAGGGAAGGGAGATAAGGTGAAGGGAGAGAGACATATTACTAAGCTTATTGCTTTAGTATATCTGTTATTACTGGTAGTGGCTTTAGTGATGCCGTCAGTATTAGCCGATGGCACAGATGATAACCTGACCGCGACAGTGACCATAGGAAATGACCCGCCGGCAATAGGGGAAGTAACCTGTAACTCCTCCTCTTTCACACCGATAGCAGAATCAACCATACTATTAAACTGTACTGCAACCGTTTCAGATCCTAACGGCTATCAGGATTTAGGGGGCATTCGTGCCGAATTCTACAACGACAGTCGGGGAGCTGACGCGAATTACACAATACATTACTACAATGATACCTGTTCATTCACCCAGAACGGAACCACATCTACAAACAGCACAGTAGAATGTCTGTTCACCATATACTATCACGCAAATCCTGCAGACTGGACAATGTACTTCAATGTAACCGATAAAAACGGTGAGACCGGAAACAACACAGAGACAATAACCATACAGTCATTAACCGCATTGAATGTTACGCACACAGAAATCAATTTCGGAAGCCTTGATCTGGGCGAGACATCAGATCAGCAAAACACAACCATAAAAAACACAGGAAACGTCGAACTGGACATAAGGATTAATGAATCATTAAATGGGGGTAATATGACCTGTGACGGCATCGGCTCTGATAACATAAATACAAGCGCAGCGACTACAGGCGTAAGATACAACACAACAAACAGCTTTAATTTCGATGACACATCGTGGAAACTCACATCAGGCAACGACCTGATAGATGTCAACTGGTCGAAATCATATGATGGAGCAAGTTCAGCACCACCAGAATATAATATGCACTGGCTAATAAAAATACCTTCAAGCGGCATATCCGGAACCTGTACAACAACAACAAGGATATCTGCAACAGCCAGTTAAAGCAACGCAATGTCCATATTAGACAAAACCTTTATATACTACTTCAACACAAAGACATATGTTGACTTAAAGTGTGATTTAGTTTCGGTTAAATCTATAAGTTAAAGGGGGGATAAACATGGAATTAGAGAAAGACAAATATTTTATTTTATCATATATACTGTTATTGTTATTACTAGTCGCTATACCTGCTGTAATAGCTGATGGCGCTGATGATAACCTAACCACCACAGTGACCGTAGGAAATGACCCGCCAACAGTCGGGGAAGTAACATGCAACTCATCTTCTTTCACACCGATAGCAGAATCAACCATACTATTAAACTGTACTGCAACTGTTTCAGACCCTAACGGCTATCAGGATTTAGGGGGCATTCGTGCCGAATTTTACAACGATACTCGTGGAGATGACGCGAATCACACAATACATTACTACAATGATACCTGTTTATTCACCCAGAACGGGACCACATCCACAAACAGTACAGTAGAATGCCTGTTCACCATATACTACCACGCAAATCCTGCCGACTGGACAATGTATTTCAACGTAACCGATGGAGATGGTGAGAGCGGAAACAACACAGAGACCATAACCATACAATCATTAACCGCATTGAATGTTACCAATACCACAATTCCTTTTGGCGATGTTGGCCTCGGTGAAGAGTCAGCTCAGATAACAACAACAATCAAGATTACAGGAAATGTTAACCTTGATCTGAACATTAACGAGTCCTTATATGGTAGCAATATGAGTTGCGACGGTGTCGGCTCCGCCAATATAACTACAAACGCAGCAACGACCGGTGTAAGATACAACACGACAGACAGTTTCACTTTTGATGACACAACATGGAAACTTTCATCAGGCAACGACCTTGCGGATGTCAACTGGTCAAAATCTAATGAG
>DAOVYR010000133.1 GCA_030635525.1 Candidatus Nanohalarchaeota archaeon
CCGTATCCGAGTGCACTTCACCCATATCCTCAGACACACCAACAAGATAGGTATAGAAACCTCGATGCCCATATAATCAAATAATATGGGAACTTAAATGCCCATATTATTAAATAATATGGTAATCATAATTGCCATATAAGTGAATAAAATGGCGAATATCAAAAGTGGGAAAACAAATACAGTAAATATAGCAAAATATAACCTGCACTGGAGAGATGATTTCGCATACGGGTATAAGATTAAAAGAGACCTGTTTAGCGAACTTATCAAATACCTGAATGAAAAACCGATGATAGGCATCCTCGGACTTAGAAGAACAGGCAAAACCGTATTGCTAAAACAGATTATAGACCACCTGATAAATGAAGGAACACCACGGGACAGCATACTCTATTTTTCCTTTGACGACGAAGTAGCATCACTCGAAGAAGTAATCATTGAATACCAGACACGAATTGGCAAGGAGATTTCCAGCACCGACAACCTGTATGTGTTCCTTGACGAAATACAGAAACTTGACAACTGGCAGCATCAGGTGAAATACTACTACGACACCTACCCCAACATTAAATTTTTCGTCTCAGGCTCATCATCCATCTTTCTGAAGAAAAAAGCAGAAGAATCCCTTGCAGGCAGAATATTCCTCTATCACCTGCCTGTGCTTAGCTTCACCGAATTCCTCAGATTGAAAGGCGAGAACGAGCTGATAAAAAGACCCGAAATGTTCAGCGAACCCATCAAAGAGCAAATGCAACTCTACATCAAAAGACAGTTTCCGGAACTCGTCACAGCAGATGAATCATTTGTGGACATGTATCTGGAATCCATACTCAACAAAATGGTCTACGAAGACCTGCCAAAGGTGTTTCCCATTGAATATCCAGATGTCCTCTGGCAGATACTCAAAATCGTGGCATCCAATCCCGGCATCGTCACAGACTATGCAGCCTTATCAGATGACCTGAACATCAGCAGGAAGACACTTGCCAAATATGTATCCTATCTGGAAAGAGGTTTTCTCATACAGAAATGCTATAACTTTTCAAGAAACCGCCTTACAACTGAGAAGAAAATGAAACGGTTGTATATATCGAATTCCACGCTACTCTTTCACCTATGGGAACATCCGGATATTGGCAGGGGTGTAGAAAATATTGTCATAAACTCCTCAAATGCGCAGTTTTTCTGGAGAAAAAACACATCTGAGGTGGACTGCATCCTGCTAAAAGACGATACCATCATGCCAATTGAATCAAAGTATAAGAATAATATCAGAAAAAAAGATATCAAAGGATTGCTGAAATTCCTCGATAAGTTCTCTGTAGATACAGGCTATGTTGTAACAAAGGATATGGATACTGAAGAGATGATAAATGAAAGGCGAATAATCTTCACTCCACTGTGGAAATGGCTTATGGGATTGGACTGAGTGATATTCATAGAACCGTTCAACCCCAACATATGATTATATAGTATCTCTTTTTCCCCGTCCATAGAGACCTACTCCTTATCTCGACCTGAAAAATGAATCCCGAACTGCAAAAAAAGAAAAAATAGCAAGCTACCTTATCTGGATCTCATTTGGAAAAGAGCATTTTTATCAGAAATACCCCGACTCCAAGAGTGACCAAACTAAATAGTGCTTGCATAAGTGCCTGATATCTGGGACTGAAAAGATCAGATATCGCCGTCTGCATATTGAAAAAGAAAGAGAACAATGCAATAAAAACCAGGCTTAACAGCATGATTATAATAGCTATGTTCGCTATTTTTTTGGACATATTATCCCCATCTTCTTTTTGTATATCATCCACTTTATCACCTCTTGCCCTTGCTTCTGTGAATTATATTGTAGACTAACAATATTCCTATGAGTGCAAACACAGCCTGGAATCCCGGTTCTTCCTTAGATTCTTCTTCCGCCTCTACCACTGGGACACCCTCTTCCACAAATGGATAGGTCATAAGCGTGTTCTTCTTGATATCATTGAGTCCAATTACATAATCTACATTCCCACTTACTACTGTTCGCCCTCCCTCCATAATACGTACAGTAAATGTATAATCTCTCTTTTTAGGGATAATGAAGCGTACATTTCCCCTGACACTGCTAGATCCTTTGATAATTCCAAGTTCATCACTCTCAGTATAGACAGTGTAGGGATTGACTCTTGCAGTCACTTCCATGACCAATGGTCTGGAATCTCCTCCCTGATTGTATATTCCAGGGGAAATATCTACCACAGCCTTTGATGCATCATTGACGAACTGTTTGATTACAAGATTCATGTCAGTTAGCTTTATGTTTGCTGGCGCATCTGGGCTCTGTTGTGCTTTTACAGTTACAGGATAAAGATACTGATCCAGGATCGTTCCTTTCTCAAACAGATTAACTTCGATCTGGAAATCTCCTGTGCCTGAAACTACGAGGGACATGGTATTAGAGGATGAAGACCCGCTTTTTATATATCCAATGTCTGAATCTTTTTCCACCACAATGAGATTTGTAGATGGATCTCTTACCTTTACTTTAACAGAAAGTACTCCACTATCCGTATTCAGGTTATTCTGGATGTAGGTTGTTACTGTCAGTTTATTGACATCATCCTGTGGTACAGCCATCACATCCACATTTGTTATGCGAAGGTCGCCATACTCCTGAAGGCAGCCGCTCGGAATAATGATAATAAAAATTAAAAAAAGAAGCAGAGATAGAGATCTAAACTGTTGCTTCATTTCCCCCTCCCACGGTCTTAAAGATTTACTTTAAGCACAAGTGTCTTTGAATCAAGGACATGGTCACCCATTAAAAGTGTTACAAACACATCAGTCTCACCATTTGGTGCATCATCCAGAATAGGCAGTTGCAATCCCTTTGTATAGGATGTTCCGCTTTTTGCCATTGCTTCGGATATGACCAGACTATTGTTTGTACCTATTCTTTTATTATCAATCTCTATGCGTACTGTAAGGGTTTCTTCTTCTATCGTTGATTGACCTTCATTTTTGACCGAGAAGGTTATTGTTGCATTGTCGCCTTTATTCAGTTCCATAGCATCAGATGCCACATTGCGCAACTTCTCCATACCTTTTGTAAAACCTGTGAATTGAAGTTTTGCGTTTGGAAGGACAATGGTTTCTACTGGAATTTCCTTAGAACTAATGACAGGATTTCCTTTTTCATCCATGCCAGATGCATAGGAAATTGTGAGCATTGTTGTATCAGGGGCTGATACGAAACTCGGAGCCTGGACTTTTGCAGTCAATGATGCTGAAACAGGTTCGTCGGTCTTTCCAGGAATGTTTATTCCACTGTGCGCACCCAAAACGAATGTGCCAAATGATGTTGCAGTTATAGAATCAATTGGAGCAGTTGCGTTATTCAGTATCTGTACAGCCAGATCTTGTTCCTGAAACTCTTTTATTATTAGAGGTCCGGCACTCACAATGACATTTGCAGAGTCAACAGGTCCCTCTGTTGAAGTGCATCCTGATGCCACAATAGACAAAATGATTAACAAACTAACGACTACAGAATTGATTAATGCTTTATTCTTATTCATAAATTCAACCGAATAGTGATACAATGTCTATGATATATAAACGTGTCTAAAAAAAATGACTCATCCCCACATCGCTGTATTTTTTGACACATACCCCCCACAAAAACGTATATCACCCATCAGCCAGTAATATATACTGGGGAGTGATCACCATGAACAGATACAACACTATTCTCATATGCCTCATCATCCTTACCGCCGCATCCGGCTGCCTGTCACCAACAGACACACCTGCATCAACCACCGCCATTGACAACGATTCCACATCACAGGAGATTGAAGCCACCACCTACGACGGCGTAAAACTCACACCCATAGCCAAGCAGAACAACAACGGTATAAAAGGCACACAGCATATCGACAGGGACGCATACACATTAAAGATTGATGGACTTGTGCAAAACCCTGTAAGCCTTACCTATGACCAGATAATAACATACCCCAGCGTCTCAGAAGTCGTGGAACTAAACTGCGTGGAAGGCTGGAGCTTCACAGCAAAATGGACAGGTGTGCCTATAAAGACACTCCTTGACGAAGCCGGAATCATGCAAGGTGCTAACGGTAACGGTAATACTAATGCCACAATCGTCA
>DAOVYR010000187.1 GCA_030635525.1 Candidatus Nanohalarchaeota archaeon
AGACACCTCTTTCAGAGGCGTCGAAAACATCCCCACACTAAGCATAATCAAAATCCCGCCAAGCAGCCCGTAGACCGCCTGAGTCTGCGGCAGCGCCTGAAGTACAAGCGCAGTCCTGAACTGCTTCGGGTTTTCAGCAACTGCTCCTGCCCCGGCCATGCCGGTCATCCCGACACCGATACTTGAAGAAAGCCCTGCCATACCTATTGAAACCCCTGCCGCAAGCGCAGCAAGCGCCATACCAATCTCAATTGCCATACACCTATCTGTGGTCAAACCCCTATTTATAGTTTTATGGTTGTTTACTTAGAATTCAAATCTATTCGTTCGTATCCGCTTCCAGATACAATTCAATAGCTTCCTCTTTAGTTTCGCCCTCAGAAATACACTCTTTCAAAGAAGGCACATATGCGCTAAATCCACCCTCTTCCTGCGCCCGAAGAACAATAGTCTGCTTCATAATAACAACCATCACTTCTCAACCACAGTAACCTTCCTCTTCACAGAATACGGCTCAAATTCAACCCCGCCCCCCTCGAAAAACTTCGAGAAAAACTCAACATACTGAAGCCGCAAAGAATGGATCCCCGCGCCAAGCGCCCCGACCGCGAGATTAAACACATGCCCGAAAACAAAAACAAGCGACCCCACAATAATCCCGACGTACGGGATACCCAAAGAAAACCCTGCAAACATATTGACAATATTGGCAATCCCCTCCGTAGCAAGACAAAGCGCAAGCAGCCGAATAAAAGAAAGATCATCACCTACATATCCCGTAACATCAAAAAACCCGAAAAGCGTCTGCACACCATTGCTCTTCGCAAGCATAACAAGAGCCAAAACCAGAACCCCGCCCATCATCGCAGAAAAATAAGGCACACCCGAAAACCATCCAAGCTTCCACCAAAAGAGTAACCCAAACAACCCGACCTGGAACACCATCATCCCGACATGCCCGACAATCTGGTTTTCAAGTGATTTAATAGCCTGCTTCCTCTTATACCGCACACTCTTGATCTTATTGACACAGTCCGCAATCCCAAGCAGATACCCAATATTGATATAAACAACACCCACTACAAGCGAAAAAATCATGACAGCAATAATCGGGTTTTCCACATGATGCCCAAACACAGAGAGATTTGACTCACCAAGCGGGTCAATCAGATACCACATACCCGGGAACACCCTGCGAAGAGCATCACCAAAATACCCCCCGCTGATGACCCCGAAAAACATAGAAGACACACCAAGCATCACAAGCATAATCCCTGCATCTCTCCCGCTCACCTGCACTTTCCTGTACGCAGCATAAAACAAAAACCCGACAAGCGCAAGCAGCAATCCATAGCCTACATCATTAAGCATGATCCCGAAAAAAAACATCATCGCAGGCGCAATAAGTATAGTCGGGTCAAAATCATTATACTTCGGCGTAGAATACATCCTGGTAAGCCCCTCAAACCCCTTCAAAACAACAGGATTATCCAGAAGCACAGGCACCTTATGCGCCTGATCCTCTAATAGCGGCTCAACAGAAAAAACAATTACCTTTCCAAAAGCCGCATCCTTGACCGCAGAGATAGCATCCTTCTCACGTCTGGCACTCACAAAAAACTCAAGCACAAAAGACGTTTCAGTACCCGCGCACTTTGAAAGCAGCGAATACCTGTCAAGAATAACAGAGACCTCCTCCCTAAGGAGCGCCACCTTCTCCCCTCGCTTCTTCCTGCACGCGCGAATCTCACACAAACTGCGCTCCTCCTCATCCTTAAGCATCCCGATTTTTCTCTCAATCTTTCGTATCTCATCCTTTGGCTTATTTTGCACATCCGGAATCTCAATGATCTTTGCATTGATCAGGTTAAGATTTGACAAAACAGCATCATCAATCTCCTTTGGATACGTCAGAAGCACAAGCAGGTCATTTCCCCTATCTGTCCTCTCAATAATGATTCTTTTATGAGACTCAAGTTTAGGTCTGATCTCATCAAAACTCGCAGCCTCAGTCCTGAAAAGCTTATTGCAAAAATAATCCGAGCCATTCAACTCACCAAGCTTCACATCAATTCCTGAAATCATCCGAAGAACATTCTTTTCGTAAGCAAGTTCTCTTTCAGACTCCCTGCATCTTTCGACACCCGATTGCGCATCAGCCACATGTTCCCCGATCTCATCAATAAGTATTTTTATTATCAAAAGAGTTTCCTTCTCATCCACATCCTTTACTTTGATTTTCACCTGCGCTCTTGGAAAAAAAGAGCCCTTTGCCTTAGAATCACCAGACTCTGAAAAAACATTATTGATCTCATCAAGCTTCTCTGCATACTGGCGAAAAACAGCCTCATCATCAAAACAGACCTTCTCACCCAGAAGATGCTTCCACTCAGCATCACCTATCCTTTTAGAAATATCATTTACATGCAGAGCACCAAGCTTATGCAGCCTGGCAGAGACACATTTCTTATACTCAAGAGGCACTATGACCTTCACTTTCTTCATTTTCACAGGCCTAAGCATCTCTCCCACCGCAAACTACATCCAATATATGCCGGATTGCTTTCTTCTTTTTAGGCGCACATGACTTTTTCATCGCGAGAATATTTTTCCTGCACTCATCAAGCCTTTCAGTCCGCTCAGCAAGCGCTACCTTTTTTGCATGTTCAACAACTTTCAAAGCCCTCTTTTTAGCCCAATCTGTCTCAGTCTCAATCCTTCCCATGCACGATTTTTCAGCACACTCTAATTTCCCACCACAGTGCATTTCACATTCATCAAGCGTTTTCTGCGCCTTAATTTCCGCATGCCTTATCCTCTGGATAGCCTTGGCTTCAATCATAGAAAAATAATAGTTTTCCTTGAATTTAAAGGTTTAGAAAAACAAATATAAATCTGCAAACAAAAATAACACATAATAATTGAACAGGCAGGTGGAAGACATGGAATGGACAGCATATGCGGTATTGGTTGGTTTAATTTTTCTTTTGGGCATAAGAATAGTACGCCCGACAGAACTAGGGGTCAT
>DAOVYR010000154.1 GCA_030635525.1 Candidatus Nanohalarchaeota archaeon
AACATCAAGCTTAGCCCTCCAGTCAAACTTTGGTTTAGCCATACCCAAACTTAAACACAAAACTATAAAAAACTTAAGAGCAACCCACAAACAACAAAAACTGTCACCACCCAAAATCAGTCCCACAACATAAATAAACATATAAAATTTCCAAAAAAATAAGACACTATGGAAAACAAAACATTCATCGAAATAGAATACATAGGAAAGATAGGCGAAACAGGAGAAATCTTCGACCTCACAGACGAAAAAACCGCAAAAGAAAACAACATCTACAACCCAAATACAAGATACGGCCCAACAACAATCATCATCGGCGAAAACATGATCCTCAAAAGCCTCGAAGATCGGCTCAAAAAAATGAAGCCAAAACAGAAACAAAAAATCACACTAAAACCAGAAGAAGCCTTCGGCAAAAGAGAACCCAAGCTCCTGAAAATATTCTCACTGGCATTCTTCAGGAAACAAAAAATAACCCCCATCCAGGGTCAGTACATAACACTTGGCGACAACATGCAGGGAAAAGTACTCTCAGTATCCGCAGGTCGCGTAAAAATAGACTTCAACCACCCGCTCTCAGGCAAAACCCTCGAATACGAAATCACCCTGAACAAAATAGTCACAGACCAGAAAGAAAAAATAACAAGACTGCTCGAAAGAACATTCGGCCTTGACAAAAAAGACATACAAATCACGTCGACAAAAGAAAAAACAACAATCACACTGCCAACCACCAAAGAAATCCCAAAAGAAGCCAAATCAAAAATAACAGAAATAATAAAAAAACACATAAAAGACCTAAAAGAAATCGAAATATTAAACAAAAACCCCGAAGTTGCCAACACAAAAAAGTAACAAAAAAGGAAACACTTAAAAAACTATCACACCACTTTATAATTACCGCAACTATTTCATGGTGGCAAACACACCAGAACACATCATAAAAAAATGCGAGGGATAATTATGGACAAAATCATAAAAAACGTGCTGGAAGAATCAGGAATAAACGCAGGAACAAAACAGGAACTACCAGAAAAACACCACAAGATAGACGACAACCTTAAAACTATACTCAAAAAGCGAAAAGCTGAAATCGCGGTAGTTGGCTGCGGAGGCGCAGGCAACAACACAATCGCAAGACTCATGCAGGTCGGTATCGAAGGCGCAAAAACAGTCGCCGTAAACACCGACGCACAGGACCTTCTATACACAGACGCAGACGAAAAGATACTCATCGGAAAAGACATCACAGAAGGACTAGGCTCAGGTGCAAACCCCAAACTTGGCGAAGCAGCAGCAAAAGAATCAAAAGAAACAGTCAAAAAATCACTTGACGGCGCAGACATGGTCTTCGTAACATGCGGTCTTGGCGGCGGAACCGGGACAGGCTCAGCACCGATAATCTCAGAAATCTCCAAAAAGATAGGCGCACTAACAGTAGCCATCGTAACACTCCCATTCGCAATGGAAGGCAACCACCGCGCAAACAATGCAAAAATCGGCCTCGAAAAACTCGAGGAAGTCGTAGACACCCTCATAATCATCCCAAACGACAAGCTGATTGAGATGGTACCAGACGTATCAATCAACACAGCCTTCAAAGTAGCAGACGAGATACTCGTAAACGCAGTAAAAGGCATCGCAGAACTCGTAACAAAGCCGGGTCTCATCAACCTTGACTTCGCAGACATCCGCGCAGTCATGGGCGAAGGCGGCATGGCAATGATCGGGATGGGCCAAAGCGACACAGAGAACCGCGCATATGAAGCAGTCCAGAAAGCTCTCACAAACCCCTTGCTAGAAGTAGACATCGACGGTGCAAGCGGCGCACTCATAAACGTATCCGGCGGCGGCGACCTGACCCTGAAAGAAGCCAAAGAAGTCGTAAACGCAGTCACCACAAGACTATCACCGGACGCGAAAATAATCTGGGGTGCAATGATCCAGCGCGAACTTGGCGACTCAATCCGCGTACTGGTAATAGTAACAGGAGTAGACTCCCCGCAGATATACAGCTCAGACCACACATTCAAAACCGAACAGAAAAAAGAGATTGAGCAAAGACTGGGCATCGACTTCATCTAGACAAAACGATTAAAAAGCGCCAGCAGCAGAACAAAACCCGCTGGCAGGCTTTAATTTTTTCTTATTTCATTTACTATCTAAACAAAGTGATTCATACGTACAGAAGCAAACAAGATACAGCCTACAAACCCCAAGCCATAGGAGTAGTAAACGTACTGGCATACCTAGACAAGATATATCAAAAAGGCATTAAAGAAACAAGCCCTCTGGAAATATTCATCCATACACAGAAAAGAATACCGACAAGCGAATTACCAATAGAACACACATTAACTGAAATAAAAAAAGAGTACAATATAGACCCGGAATTCAAAAAAATCATAAAAGAACTAGAAGAAACTGACGTACTCAAACCAGAAGGAAATAGATACCCTATAAATAGATACCATATAAATACAGATAACTTAGAAAAAGCAATAGAATACCATAAAAATAAAATAAGTTTACTGAGTATATTTGATTTAGCCGCCGAATGCCAAGGCAAAGAATTCACATCATAGAAGCCAAAACAAATAAACTTTTATTTTTTAGCGCACAATAAATAGACACACATTAGACGACAGTACAAAAGAGGATAATATGCCCACCAAAGAATATCAACCCCAGGAAATTGAACCAGACATAACAATAGAACCAGAGACATTAGAAGTATACACTCCAGAAGACACATCCAACAGCACCACAACAGAAAATCCAGACAATAATGTTTACACATCAGAGACACAACCCGACGACACAGCATCAGAGATATACGATACCATCACAGGAGACAAAAACGAGAGCAACATTGAACCCCAAAGCACGATACCACAAATAAACTTAACCACAACACCACTAACAGAAACCGAAGAAGAAGTACCCCCACCAGACATATCACAATACACAGGAACATTTACCGGACCCAACAAGCAGGAAGAATTACTTATTGACCAACAAATACACCCCAGAATAGCAACAGTAGGCGGCACACCCCTATACGCTTCACTTGATAAAAAGCGCGAAATAGACACAGAATACTCAGACAATACAAAAGTAAGCCTGAAAGACACAATAAAATACATTCTAACTCACGACATAGAAGACCTAACAAAAATATACGCACCCAAACTCGCAAAAGAAATGTACAACACATCATCAGAAGATAAAGAAATAAAAGAGATAACAAACGCAATAAACACCTATCTTGACATTCTGGAAAAAGCAGGGATACTCGAAAGAGACGACGCAACAACATATCACGACAACAACACAACAGAAATAAATGACCAAACATACACCCTAAAACCAGAATCGCATGAACTCCTCGAAAGCGCATACAAAGAGGCATTAAAATCAGGAATAGACGACATACCCACATCACAAGCAAACGAACTATTCATAGACTGCCTAGAAAACAAAAAAGACGAAATCAGGCGCAATACACAGATAGCATACATATAATCCCAATTTAGTCTTTCCAAGTAAATTATATTAGACACACTTGGAAATAACCCAGAACAAACCTTTATAAAAATAACCCATAATAAATAAAGATACACAACCACAGAAAACTGCCCGCAAACACTACCTTCGGTAGTAGGGGCTGATTCTAAAAAAACGCAAAAGTTTCAAAAAAAAGACACAGTGAAACCAATG
>DAOVYR010000024.1 GCA_030635525.1 Candidatus Nanohalarchaeota archaeon
AGCAACAGCACTCATCGGCGCAGTCGTCTCAAACCCTACCCCGAAAAAAACAACATCCTCCCCGTCCTTGCACATCCGAAGCGCATCAACAACAGAACAGACAACCTCAACGCAAGCACCCTCTGCCCGCGCACCACCCAGGCTCATCCTTGAGCCCGGCACCCTCATCATATCCCCGTAAGTCGCAACCTTAACACCGCTTAGCGCAAGCTCAACAACACAATCAATATCCCTCTGCGCAGTAACACACACCGGGCACCCCGGCCCGCTGACAAGCTTCACACTAGAGGGAAGAACAGACCTGATGCCATACCTTGCAACAACCTGCGTATGAGTCCCGCACACCTCCATCAGCCGGACATCCCGCTCAATAGACCCCGCAACCTCGCGAATCTTCCCCGCAAGCTTCCCGCAAACCTCACGCCCTCCAGACACAACCATAACAATCAACCACCGCTAAGCTCCAAAATAAGCTTGCCATTACTCAAAAAATCCTCTTCAGAAATAATCTTGATCGCAAACCCCGCATGAACCAAAACATTATCCCCTAAGCGCACAGACACAAGCTCCACATTAACATCCCTGCGAACCCCCCCAAAATCAACAACCGCAAATTTACCATCATCCCTCACTTCAACAACTCTGCCCTGCACCGAAAGACACATAATAAAACAACTGGACACACAAACTTAAATCTTTCGCCAAAAAACAATCCGCACAACAGTTACAATTATAAAACTCCACCACACACTATACCCGTACAAACAATGGGTTTGTACGGCGAATATATCATGAAACTCGACGAATGGTTTGAAAAAAACCGCTACAAATGCCAAAGTTTTTCAAACATCAAACGGCTCGTAAGGCTAAAAAAAGAAAAAGGACTAACCATAAGCCTCTGCATCCCAACATTGAACGAAGAAAAAACCCTGGGCAAAGTCTTAGACACAGTAAAACCATTAATGGACAAACACCACCTTCTCGACGAAATAATCGTAATCGACGGCAACTCAACAGACTCAACAAAAGACATAGCAGAGATGAGAGGTGCCAAATTCTTCCGCGACTCAGAGATCCTAAGAAGGTACGGCTCAGTAGGTGGCAAAGGCGACGCCCTCTGGAAAGCACTATATGTCTCACAGGGCGACATCATAATCTTCCTGGACGCAGACATAAAAAACATCCACCCGCGATTCGTATACGGTCTCATAGGACCCCTTCTCACCCAAAACAACATAAACTTCACAAAAGCATTCTACAGGCGCCCCATAAAAGTAGGCGAAAAAATAGTCCCATTAGGCGGCGGCAGAGTAACAGAACTCCTGATACGCCCCCTCTTCAACATGTACTTCCCGGAACTCAGCGCATTCATCCAGCCCCTCTCCGGCGAATACGCAGGCAGGCGCGAAGTCCTCGAGAAATTATCCTTCTTCACAGGCTACGGTATAGAGACCAGCCTCCTGATAGACATATCCAAAAAATACGGACTCGAAACCATGGCACAGGTTGACCTCAAAAAAAGAGTACACCGCAACCAGGACATCGCCTCACTAAGCAACATGTCATTCGGCATACTACAGGTATTCACAAAAAGAGCAAACACCATGGGCAAACTCATCCAGGTAAAAGACATCCGCCGCAGCTACAACACAATCGAAAGATACCGAAACGACCACAACAAAATAGACTACAAGATGAAACCCAAACTGATAAGAGAGAAACAGCGCCCTCCAATAATAACAATAAACGAATACCGCAAAAAATTCAACAAAGAAAGCGATCCGTCATGGGAAAAATACACTCTGCAAAAAATAGTCTACACAGACCTCGACGGAACCATGATAGACCACCACACCTACTCATACATTGACTCACTTGACGCCATAAACCTCCTGAAAAAGAAAAAAATCCCAATCATAATATGCACAAGCAAAACCCGTGCAGAAATCGAAAAATACCGCATCAGCCTAAACATCAGAGACCCATTCATCTCAGAAAACGGCGGCGCAATCTTCATCCCGAAAAACTACTTCAAATTCGAATACAGCTTTGACAAAGAAACCTCAAAATACAAGATAATCGAATTCGGCACATCAGTCGAGACCCTGAGAAAAATCCTCGACACAATAAAACAACAGGGATACAGAATCACCACATTCGAAGACATGTCAGAAACTCAGCTCGCAAAAGACGCAGGCCTCAAAAAAGAAGAAGCACAAGCCGCAAAACTCCGCGAATACGACGAGGCATTCAAAATCAGAAACAAAAAAGACACAGAAAAAATAACACAGATAATAACAGATGAAGGCTACAACCACACCAAAGGCGGAAGATACGCACACATCATGGGTCAAAACGACAAAGGCAAAGCAGTCCTCATACTCACAGAACTATTCAGGAGAAAATACAAAGACCTTGGCAGGGAGACAAAAACAATCGGCTTAGGCGATGGTCAAAACGACATACCCATGCTAAAAGAAGTAGACATCCCAATAATCGTAAAAAACACAGCAAACCCCGAACTGGACGTCGACTTTGACGTAAAAAGAACAAGACAAAACGGTCCCAAAGGCTGGAGCAGATCAGTAAAAGAACTAATCTAAGAAACCCTTCTCCTTCAACTTACAATAAGCAAGAATAAACTCAGCATGCCCCCAGGTCAGCGGCACCACCCAGTATGCAAGCCCCCTCTTCTTAAAATCCTGCGACCGCATAACCCGGAGAGCCTCCTCCTTTCTCCCGCTCTGGTAATATCTCCCAACCTCGCGAGCCTCATTTCTCCACAGCAAGAAATCATCCTTTTTCGCCACATGCTCAGGAATAAGCCCATTCCTGTGATGCCTTATAAACCAGTCAAAATACTTCTTTGCATGATTCTCGTCCCCCTTATCCAGCCAATACTGCGCCATCCATCCGCTATACATACTATACGGACCGTATCCGCCATTATTCCTCCCCGGCTTCCCGTGCTTCCGCATATGCCTGCAAATCCCTCCAAGCCTCTTATCATAAAGCTCCTTCTCAATATAATTCGCAGTATTCACAACAATCTTCTCATCTGCACTCATCAACCCAAGAACATACATCCCAAGCTCAGAAATATCTGCATCATCAATTCTCTTCATATTCCTGAGCTTAATAAAATGCCCCCCTGCAACCATTTTTTTCATAATGGACTCCTTCAGGTCATCCTCAATAGCACTCCACTTCCTCTTATCCTCATCCATAGAAAGCACATCCGCAATCTCCCTGCTTGCCTTGAACCCTGCATAAGCGCATGCATTAGCCCATATCTCAAAACCCGCTTCCATCGGCGGCCACTCATGGATCGAATTCATGGAATACACAAGCTTCTCTTCCTTAATATAATGCGCTTCCAGGAACCGCGCACCAAGATAAATCACCTTCCAGTGCTTCTTCAAAAAACGAATATCCTTAGTAGCATCATAATACCTCTTCACCATATACAAGACCAGCCCGTTGCAATCCACCTGCGAAGGCCTGTAGCTTGCAGGCTCTCCCTCCTTAGTATACCTCTGGTGCCACTCCCCGATCTCCCCCGCAAGCCCAAGAACAAACTCAAGACTCTTCTTAACCTTCTTATACTCCCCATTTTCAAGCATGACCCGAAGAATAAGCATCGCATCCCTCGGGTAAAGATAAGGATACCTCGCACCCGGCGGGCTCGCAAGAATCGCGCCATTCTTCATAGTCACAGACTCAATGACCTCAATACTCTTAACATAGATCTTGCGAAGAACCTCTTTCTCATCCTCACTAAACATAGACTCAGAGTTGGACACAGACACAGACATAGGCGTAGACATACATACACATTAGTCCATAAGAAGTATATATATCTTATCGGCAAACTACTCCCAAACCCTTTTTAAAGATAAACTACAACTCAATAATTCATGTCCTCTGGAAAGCCCGACCCCCAAAACAGCATAACAATCAAAGGCGCACGCGAACACAACCTCAAAAACATAGATGTATCCATCCCGAGAAACCGCTTCACAGTCATCACAGGCATCTCCGGCTCCGGCAAATCATCCCTCGCCTTCGACACAATCTACGCAGAAGGCCAGAGAAGATACGTAGAATCCCTCTCATCCTATGCCCGCCAGTTCCTCGGACTGATGAACAAACCCGACGCAGACTCAATCGACGGCCTCTCACCTGCAATATCCATCGAGCAAAAAAGCATCTCACACAACCCAAGATCCACAGTCGGCACAGTCACAGAGATCCACGACTACCTCCGCCTCCTTTATGCAAGGATAGGCCATGCCCACTGCCCGAACTGCGGAAAAGCAATAAAAAAACAGACAACAGACCAGATAGCAACAAAAATCCGGAAACTGAAGCCCGGCGCAAAAATAACAATCCTCGCCCCCACGGTCCGCGGCAAAAAAGGAGAATACGTAAGCTACATAGACAGCCTCACAAAAAAAGGAATATCAAAAGTAATAATAGACGGCATCACCTACGAGACAACAGAAAACATAGAACTCGACAAAAACAAAAAACACAACATCGAACTCATAATAGACCGCATAATCTTAGGCGAAAACATCTCCCAGCGCCTCCACGACGCCTGCGAAAAAGCACTGAAACTCGCATCCGGCCTCATAATCATAAAACATGACAACAAAGAAAAACTCTACAGCACAAACTTCGCATGCCCCGATTGCGACATCAACCTCCCCGAATTCACACCGCGCATGTTCTCATTCAACAACCCCTACGGCGCATGCCCCGCATGCCACGGCCTCGGCACAAGATACGAAATAGACCCCGACCTCGTAATACCCGACAAATCACTCACAATACTCGAAGGCGCAATCCACCCATGGAAAACCCAGGTATACGGCTTTCGCGGCCAGATGCTAAAATCTCTCGCAGAACACTACAAATTCGACCTCGACACCCCCATATCCCACATGAAAAAAGAGCACCTTGACATCCTCCTCTACGGCACCGATGAGAAAATCCACTACACATACAACGCACGAACCACCCGCGCCCACTGGGAGCACGACAGCACCTTCGAAGGCATAATCCCCCAGCTCATGCGCCTCCACAAGCAGACAAAATCCGACTACCGTCGCCGCGAGATGGAAAAATACATGACCCACAATGTTTGCGCAAGCTGCGCAGGCAAGCGCCTAAAAAAAGAATCCCTGTCCGTAACCGTAGGAGGCCTCTCAATCTCCGACTACTCAGACCTCTCATGCCGCCACGCCTTGGAATTCATAGAATGCCTCAACCTCACAGAACGGGAACAACTCATAGCAAACCAGATCCTGAAAGAAATCAGATCCCGCCTCACATTCCTCACAAACGTAGGCGTAGACTACCTGACACTATCACGCTCATCAGCCACCCTGTCCGGCGGCGAAGCCCAGCGCATCCGCTTAGCAACCCAGATCGGCTCAAAACTCACAGGCGTCCTCTACGTCCTCGACGAGCCCTCCATCGGCCTCCACCAGAGAGACAACAAAAGACTGATCAACACACTGACAAAACTAAGAGACCTCCAAAACACCGTAATCGTAGTCGAGCACGACGAGGAAATGATACGAAGCGCAGACCACATAATAGACATCGGTCCGGGCGCAGGCATCCACGGCGGAAAAATAGTCGCCCAAGGCCCCCTGAAATCCATCCTTGAAAACGAAAACTCACTGACAGGCCAATATTTATCAGGCAAAAAAAACATAGACCCGCCAAAAACATACCGCCACCCCAAAAATTTCATAGAGATAATAGGCGCACGCCAAAACAACCTAAAAAACATAGACGTCTCATTCCCCATGAACATATTCACATGCGTAACAGGCGTCTCCGGCTCAGGCAAAAGCAGCCTGGTGCACGACATACTATACAAAGGCCTCATGAACAGCCTCTACCGGACAAGACACATCACAGGCAAGCACGAGAAAATCAAAGGCCTCCAGAACGTAGACAAAGTAGTGCTGATAGACCAGTCCCCGATCGGAAGAACCCCAAGATCCAACCCCGCAACCTACACCGGCGTATTCACATACATCCGCGAACTCTTCTCAGCAACAACAGACGCAAAAATCTACGGATACTCCCCGGGAAGATTCAGCTTCAACGTAGAATCCGGAAGATGCACAGCATGCGACGGCGACGGCGTAATAAAGATCGAGATGCACTTCCTCCCCGACATCTACGTCCCCTGTGAAGTATGCAAAGGCAAACGCTACAACAAAGAGACCCTCTCAGTCTACTACAAGCAAAAAAACATAGCAGACGTCTTAGACATGACAATAGAAGAAGCAAGAGAATTCTTCAAAAACATCCCGCGCGTAAAAAACAAGCTGGACACCCTCTACGACGTAGGCCTCGGCTACATAAAACTGGGCCAGTCCTCAACCACCTTATCAGGCGGCGAAGCCCAAAGAATAAAGTTAGCCTCAGAACTAAGCAAGCGCGGCACAGGAAAAACAATATACCTCTTAGACGAGCCAACCACCGGCCTCCACTTCGACGACATAAAAAAGCTCCTGAACGTCCTAAACCGCCTCGTAGACAACGGCGACACCGTAATAGTGATCGAACACAACTTAGACGTAATCAAATGCGCAGACTACATAATCGACCTGGGACCCGAAGGCGGCGACAAGGGCGGAAAAATAGTAGCCGAAGGCACCCCCGAACAGCTAGTGCGCAAACATACGTATCAGTCATATACAGCGCAATACCTAAAACCCCTACTGGAAAAATAATGGGTTAAAGTATTCTGATGAATAAAGAATCTGGATAAATAATAAAAATCTCAAAAACAAAAACAACCTATGCCTCCGGGAATACACCAATTTTATGGTGTGATTCTCTGATTTAATATTGGCCTTAATATCATTTTACTATGGACGAGAGCCAGAAGCAATATTGTTATCTGCGATTGCTTTTGTTAATTTTTTGAGGTGGAATCAGTTGAGGAAGAGGTAGTTTATAATCGTATGGTGCTATGATGGGAACAAAATTAGGGTCTAAAAAAATGGTAAATCTTGTAAAATACATTATTTTTATAATACAGAACTTTACAGCAATCCTTAATTTTGTTCTTGTGATAATTCTTTTTTATATTATGTCTGTATTTCTAAAAGCGAAGATGATTTTTGTTTTTGAATATTTAGGATTAGAGGCAATCTGGGATATCTTCACTTTGACTACAATCGCATTTGCGATTATTTGTCTTAACAAGGGTTATTTTCCTAAGATAAAACCACTTAAAAAAATCAATAATTACCTGTTAAATAATTACCTATTATTTTCTATCTATTTGATTGCTATATCAATTGCCACAGTAATCATTATTATGCATAGTTTAATCCCTAATGAGGTTATATTTGATGAAGAAATAGAACTTAAGAATCGAATAACAAATGAATCTTTTAAAATAGGTAATATTAAGTGTACAAGTGAATCATTTGCTTTTGTCAAAGGTGAGATGGTTCCTTGTTCTATTACAGCAGAGATACCTGAATCTATTTTGGCAGATAAACCAAATACAGAGTTTACCGAAATAGTCATTAGACAACGTTTTGTTGACACAAAAATGTATCGCGGACAAGGGGAGTACAATGAATCATCTAATAGCAGTCAATTCATGTCATATGATTACTCTTTGACAGGTAATAAGTTAAGCGATATGTTTATTCCACTTTATTTATTGGAAAAAGATTTTATAGACCTTACTTTTCATATTAAGACCAGTTCCAATGCACATTTCATTTTAGTTAATCGTCATATTATCTTGGTAAACCGAGACATAGCTGTTTCCAAAACCCAACAAACAAATAATTTAATCTACACATTACTTTTATTCTCCATGTCTTTTTCAGTTTTGGCAATTTTCGGAGGTATAAATAGTCTTAGGCAAATTATCGAAAACGGTAAAACTGCCGAGAAACACAAAGAAAAAAAGACTAATTGAAAGGATATTGTACCAACACATAAATTCTAATAAATAACATATTATTTACATTCATTAATAATAGAATCGTTTGTCAATGTTATAGAGGGTTTTGTTCCATTAGTACAAGTAATTATCATTTTATCAAAACTTGCATTCTTTGCTTTAATTTCTTCAAATTCGCCTTTTAATTCATTCACAGTATTCTCTATTTGGTTAATTATCTGAATTTGTTGATTTGATGTTACATTTATTATATCAACGTTGTTTGATACTTCATTTATGGATATTTCCTGAATGAATAAACCTGCGAAAGATATCATGAGAGCCACACCTAACATTATTTCTGTTCTTGACCACTTTTCTTTCTCGACGACGTCTTTTTTCTCAACCGCAGCTTTTTTACCCATTGTTATTATTTAGGGAGTAAAACATATATAACCATAATCCAATCATCCTATAACAAATATAGAACCGAATGCAGATGCGACTAAATTTATTCCAACAACAAACATTTAATATCGCGAACAAAATAGTTACTATGTCTAATCGCATTTATTTGACTAATGCAAAAAAAGAGAGATTGATTGAATTTCTATTGATTGTAGGCTCTATTGTGGCAACATTAAATTTACCCGCGAGAATGCACTGGGTTTTCATGTTATTTATTACAGGCTCTGTTTTGTACTATGTTTTGCTTCAAGTTCCAAAAATAAGTTTGCATAGTATGATACTCATTTCTGTGATAATTTCATTTTCCTTTACTTATATTTTGATGCATAATTATTTTGTAAGTCTTGCCAATGCCAATCTTAACAAGGAGTTTACTATGATGGATTGGCTAACTATTATTTATTTTCTAATATTTAGTATTCTATTAGCGAAAGTGTTGTACAGAAGAAAATAAGTTTGCACATTCACCCATCCATCCTATAAAATACCTTATGCACATCATTTTCTTTTTTTGCCAAATAGCGCCCTATCGTGCTTATATCCTGATGGCGCATCAATTATCGTATTTCAAAATTCTAAAACCCAATCTCTCTTTTAATCACAGACAATTTCTTAGTCACCCCTGTCTTCGCATCTTCTCTACCTTTCAATGCGTCATCCAGCAGTTCCGGGTCAGACATAATTTCAATAGTAGAATCCATAGATTTACTCAGGCAACACAAACATTAATATCTACTCCACCAACAACACATCATGCAAATAGACACAACCAAAGCCCCAACCGCCCCCGGCATCTACATCTTCAAAGACAAGGACCAGAACATCCTCTACATAGGCAAAGCCAAATCCATAAAAAACCGCATAAAAACCTACTTCCAGAACACAAAAACCCACACACCAAAAATAAAAATGATGCTAAAAAACGCATCCACCCTCGAATACATCCTCACAGACACA
>DAOVYR010000103.1 GCA_030635525.1 Candidatus Nanohalarchaeota archaeon
AACTCTTCCAGCATACCTGCCGGAAGTTCTGTCTCAACAAGCCAGTATTGTCCTCGCCATTCTTCTTTTAAAATGTTTCCTGACTTTGCAATGGCTGATTTTACAGTCCCGCCATATTTCACGGGAATCTTAAATGCTATGGTTCTATTTTCAATGCTTAAGGGGATAATCGGGCGCAGTTGTTTTATTATATCTTTTATCTGGTCTTCTGCTTTTAGCTGGGGGTCAATCCTGACCTTTGCTTCTGCAAGCGCGGTTTCGATTCTTTTTGGCGGATGGGGCAGCTTTGTTTTCGGATCGACAGCATGCCTTGATATAAAGGATACAATCCTGTTCTTTTTCTGCTCAAATGCTTCTTTTCTTTGTTCCGCAGTCAACTGGATTTCTCCGCGTTTTATTATCTGTTCTGCAACCAATGAGACGTCGCTGGTTTTGAATACTGAGATGAGCAAGTCATCTTTTGCGCGATCAGCTTTGCTTATGTCTGTGAAGATATAATCCCCAATCATGACATCTCTTGCAGGAATATCTCCATTTTGTTTGTACTCTTTGGCTTTATTTGGGTCAACGAGAATCTCGAATCTGTGACCATGGGATGTATATCGAGCAATTATTTCTTTTGCTGTGCTTTTCGTCATATTTTGAGCCCTAATTTTTTGAAGTCGTCTATTCCTGGTTCCCTGTAGCTGTCTTTTGTGATGATATGAATTACCAGTTCTTCAAGTGTCATTTTCCCCTCTTTTTTTAAAGCATCGCAGACGAGTTGAATAGCGTCCTTTTCATTCATGTTCTGCTTGTATTTTTTTTCAAACATCTCATTGATCTTATCAGCAGACTTGCCGATTGCTTTTGCTTTGCACTCAAGCAGAAGCCCGGAGGGGTCTGTCTCAAACAGTTTTGCTTTATCATTTACTCCTGCAATCAAAAACGATACGCCGTATGGCCTGACGCCGGCATATTGGGTAAATACCTGCTGCCTGTCTGCGATATATCGTGCCATAGTTGAGACGGATATTGCTTCATCGTAAATCATCCTGTTTTGCTGTGCTTTTACTCTTCCACTATCTACAAGCACTCTTGCATCAGCGACGAGCCCGGAAGTGGCTGCGGCAATGTGATTGTCCAGCTTAAATATTTTCTCACCAGGTTTTACAAGTGCGGATTCCCTCTTCTTAACGCCGAAAATAACACCGTCTTTGAATGTCAATCCTACTGCTGTTGCTCCTCTCTTAACTGCTTCTCTTGCGTACTCTACCTGAAATAATCTGCCATCAGGAGAGAAAACTACAATTGCCCTATCATAACCCATACTTTCCGGCATCATTTCCATTTCATCACCACTGTTCCCATTTTTACTTTTCTATATTTTTTATATTAATCTGCAAAGCATCAAATCATGCATGTTCCTGTCTGTAAAACATAAGGAACAATCAATTGCAAGAAATACTATATTGTACATAACATCTCTTAAATTCTCATATCCTTAATACTCTTTATACTATTTCTTTTTAAATATTTGTATTGGGGTGTTTCTACCGGAAAGAAAGAGATTCATGCATAAACCCAAAACACTCTATTATATCGGCAAGTCACATACTCAGAGTATTTTTAAGTATCATACAGAAAAGACTTCTTATGACAACCCAAAAGAAAATAATTTCACTTTCGGAAAATGTCTTTTTTGACAGGGAATCAGGTTCTGAATCAAAAATCACAGACCTTTCAAGCGCCAACCAGTATGATACGTGCGGTCCATCGCAAAAACCCGGCCTTGGCGCAATATACCACGCAAAAAACAATCGTAGAGGATGCCTTTTGTTTAAGACACTTTACACAAACGCATGCTCATTTGACTGCAAGTACTGCATCAATACGAGAAAAGAAAAAAAGTCAAGCTATACGCCGCAAGAACTTGCAAAGACGTTTATGCAGTTTCACAAAAACAATCTTGTAGACGGTCTTTTCCTGAGTTCAGGTATCCCGAAGGACCCGCAGGTCATAATGGACAAAATGCTCGACACTCTGGAAATCATACGATTCAGATACAGGTTTCAGGGATATATCCACATGAAAGTGCTTCCCGGCGCAAGCTACAGCTCAATCAAGAGAGCATCGCATCTTGCAGAGAGGCTGAGCATCAACATTGAGGCGCCAAACAAGGACAGATTGTCGGATATGTCAACTACTAAAGACTATAAGATAGATATCCTGAGAAGGCAGAGATGGCTGAAAAACATGAATCTCTCGCATGGCCATACAACCCAGTTCGTGGTGGGGGCAGGAAGCGAGACTGACCTTGAGATACTCAATATGCTTGGCTTTGAATACAATAACTTCGATCTTAGGCGCGCCTATTTCAGTGCATTCGCGCCGTGTCGTGGAACTGTGCTTGAAAAAAAAGAAAAGACAAAGAAACTAAGAGAAGTCCGCCTTTACAATATAGACTTCCTCCTGAGGAAATACAATTTCAAAATCAGGGAAATAAAGGATATTCTAAATGATGATGACAATCTACCCGAAAAGGACCCTAAAACACTGATTGCGCAAAACTACTTTGAGAGGCCTGTTGATATCAACAGCGCAACCTACACAGAACTGCTGCATGTCCCGGGCATAGGTGACGTCAGCGCAAAAAGGATAATTGAAAAAAGAAAAGATACTTCTATAAAAAGGCAGGACTTAAAAAAGACAGGAGTGATTTTAAAGCGCGCAGACCCGTTTCTCAAGATCAATGGATGGAGCCAGAGAACTTTGGGGTCTATAAACTAACTTGTCGTTAACTGCGGAGTCAATAGATATTTGTCTATCTCCAGTTCGCAAGATAGACTATGTTTTTAAATATAACTTTCATTAAAGACTTAAATACAGAAAAATTAAGAGTTGATAGGAAATTTGTGGTGATATTGGATAATTTCCAAGCTTTCCATTGATCAGGGTAATTTGGTGGTATAATGAAAATGAATGAAAATGAAAAGACTTTTGGAAACATCACAATCAAAGTCAAGAAGAAAAAAGAGAATTATGCGCATACAGACAATGTATTTGATCTTGCTTCAAATGATAGCGGTACATTTACGGTAGAAGCCAGAATCAATAAGATTATCCAGACAAGAGGCCCGACAATATTCAAGATTGAAGACGACACAGGCGCAGCAGATATAGCAGGTTTTGTATCGCCGGGTGAAAGAGCGCATCCTGAAATTGGAGAAAATGACTCTATACGCGCAAGAGTGAAGATAGAGATGAGGGATGATAAGAAAAGGATGAATATCACTGAAGTATCGAAAATAGAAGACATCTCCCTGAAACTGGACAAGATTATGGATACTGCAGAAGTGTCGGCGCAGGACATTAATTTCACAATAAAAAGTCCTGTACTTGATGCACTGAAAGACAATTTTATAAGCGCATCTGCCTTAATCAAAAAATCAATATATGAAGGGCGGCAGGTACTGATTCGCCACCATGCAGACATGGACGGTTACGCAGGCGCAATCGCACTTGAAAAAGCAATTCTGCCGCTGATTAAGAATCGTTTCGGGGAGCGCGATATGTGGTTCCATTTTGACAGGTCACCATCTACCACACCATTCTATGAGTACAAAGATGTCCTGAAAGACCTTGCGTTTGCAAAAAGGAATATTGAAAGGTTTAAGAGGGTTGAGCCTCTTGTGATACTTGTAGATAACGGCTCTACAGAAGAGGATCTTTTGAGCATAAGAAAAGCGAGGCTCTATAATATACCGATAATCGTTGTAGACCATCATTTTACTGAAGTGAAAGACGGGAAGTCTGTTGTTGATCCCTATGTTGATGTCCATATCAATCCTTATCTTAAGGGAGGCGACAAGAACCTTACCGCAGGCATGCTTGCATACGAACTGTCAAGGATTATCAATCCAACTGTAGATGATATGAAAATACTGCCTGCTCTTGCAGGTATCGGTGACAGGTCAAAAGGGTCTGAATTTGAGCAGTATCTGGAAATTTCCAAAGGAGATAAAGAGCATCTGAAAAAGATTGCGACATGCGTTGATTATGAAGCAAGCTACCTGAAATTTATGCAGGATTCCGGGCTTGTATGCGACCTTATAGTTGAAGATGAAAAGAGTACAGCGCTTGTTGACCTGCTATATAATGAAATACAGGAAAAAATAAGAGTACAGACAAAAGTGCTGCTCAACTACGCAGATGAGAAGACTCTGAAAAATGATATTATTGTCGCGCTCATAGATATAGCTAAATCTACCCTGAGAGGTGACTTTCCCGGACCAGGCAAATCTATAGGAATACTGAACGACAGTCTTAACGAGAAACATGGTGTCAAAAAGATTGTGGCGATTGGTTACGGTTCTGACTTTATTACTTTGCGTTCTAATAGTTCATGTGAAAATATTGGGTTTAATGTGAATCTGTTTGTTGCGCGCCTTCAGAAAGATATGCCTTATGGTATGGTGTCCGGGGGCGGTCATGAGGTTGCAGGCTCTATCAGATTTGTGGAGAATGCAAAAGATGAAGTCCTTGCGAAACTTGTAGGATACATTGAAGAGTTGCACAGTGCGGTTGTATAACCTATAACGCTCATTGATAGTATTGGAACAGGGAATTGATGTACCAAAAAATTAATATATGCTTTCATCATATATCATACTTATGTCACATAAACCCAATACCTTAAAACTCGAGACCACAGTCGTCGGCTCTTATCCTGCTGACGTTAGCGCAAATAAGATATTAAACCAGTTTTATTTCTCGTCCTCTGATTCTTTTCACGATGCCATAAAATCTGCTGTGGACGACGAAGAGCGTGCAGGCATAGACCTGATTTCAGACGGCCAGGTTAGGGGAGATATAGTATCTCTTGTTGCGTCGCGCTGCCATGGGATCACAATGAATGGTCGAAGGCCGCAGATTGTCAGTGAGATAAAAAGGAAGGGTTCGATAATTGCA